>JAITIP010000001.1 GCA_031279415.1 Candidatus Endomicrobium procryptotermitis
CCACTGCTCTTTCTCCCATTCCACTTAAACGGCTTCGACGTAAGCCTTGCTATCTCACGACCGTTAATATCAAATATTGTAACCGTATCACCTGTACCCAAATTCCTGAATTCAAGCTCATTTCCAGGACGGAAGACTTTGTATTTAGGCCTATGTCCGCTGCTTTCATCGCTGCCTTCAACAAATATTCCAAAAAAACCACGGTTATTAGATTCAAAAGTTATTGTTTTTTTTGCTGTATCCTGCGTTGGTGTGAAATTTACTTTTTCCCATTTGTTTCCGTTAAAATACTTGACTACATATTGGCCTTCATTTGACGAACCATAATATAAAGTTATAGTTGCGGTAAGCGAAAGAGGATTGTCGGAATATATTTCATAAAGTTTTAGAAGCCCATCTTTATCACCACTAAAATAAGTAATGTCGGATTCCTGCATAGTTACTAAAGAATCTGAAGAAAATGTGCCTTGTTTAATTACTATTTCGGAGTGACCATATCTTTGGTCGCCATTATCTAAAATCAGATTTCCGCCGGCTGTTGTTATAGTTGTTGAAGTACTGGCAGTTACAGGTACGTGTATCCATCCTGCGTTATATGGATAATACATTTGCTCCGAGTTATTGTTATCTACCGCAATTACAAACCTATATGAAAAAGTTCCTATGCCTAAAGGTACAGTAAATTCTTTACTTTCAAAAGGTGAAGCTATGTCTTTTAACGGCAATTTTGTTATAGTAGAAGTGTCATTATTTACATAATATTCCACTTCCATATTTGTGACAGACGACGAATCAGGCTCTGTTTTATAATCGCCGACAATGACCAAATTTGCTTCATGCTGATAAGGAGAAATTCTTAAAATATGCCTATGGTTTACGATGAGGTTAGCGATAGGGATAGCCACTCTGGCAGACAATTGTTCAATTCTTATGGCATCATCACCAAATAAAAAAGGTGATGTAAGGAGTGAAATAAATAATAGTAATAATAAAGCAATTTTTTTATTCATAAAATAACCGTAAAATTATCGCATTATTTTTATAAGTTGTAGACCCCGTAGCCGGCGCAAAAGCCTTACTGAAATCCGCTGCCAGATATAATTTTGGAGCTATTTTGAAATTTATCATAGCTCCGGCAGACATACCCCAATAACTATCAGGAGAGGCATGAAAACCGCGTTTATCCCAAACTCTTATATAGTCTTCAGCTTCAAGAGCGGCATCGGAAGCATACTGTGATTTATCTTTTAAATAAAACCAAGGGTGATATGCTTCTTTGTTTGGCGCAGGGCTGCCTGAATCATACAATCCTGCATTAACTGTCCCTATACCTGATATATTTCCACCGGAATAAAAACCTATTTCTAAAGTTTGATTATAATCTCCGATTGAAGAATTTCCAGTTCCAGTATAAGGCAACACTTTGTCTGTAACTCTCCAAGCCAAAGGTATCATTTTTGTAGTGTCGTCAGTGTTTACCAACCCGAAAGCTGTATCGGTTGAAGCGCCTGTATATTTTGGGTTTGCATAAGCAGCTTTTGTGTCTGAAAAAATTTGTATTCCCCAATTATCGTTTGGTATGCAATCTAAAGTAAGTTCAAGATATTGATCTGCGGCTTTCCAGCCATTAGGCATTGCATTCGTTAATGTCCATGTAATTTCAGAACTTGAGCTTTCCTGATAAACAGCAGTGGAAACAACCATAAGCTTTGCATCCCAAGATACTGCATTGCCCGCTTTTTTCCAAACTATTTGGTCTAGGTCTAATATTGCCGAATAAGCATTTGCACCTGACATTGTCATTATAAATGGCATTTTAACATTATTAAGAAAACTATTATATGGAGTTAAATCTATTGATACTTTATGCCATTTACCATCCATAACAAATCCTGAAAGACTGCCTAAAGTAACAAGTTTATCGCCGTTAGATGAAGTTTGAAAACCGACTTGAAAATATTGAGATGAAGTAGCGCTTGTTCTTACCCAAAATTCTATTTTCCCATTTGCGTAAGCGCTCATATCTCTATAGGTATTATTGCCATATCCATTGTCTGCTGTAGTGCCGTCTTTAAAAATAAATCCCCATCCTGCCCAACCGTTAGTAACAGCTTGTAAAAAATTTACCCTAAAAAATTTATTGCCTTCTACTTTTTCTTCATTATTACTATATTCTAAGTCGCCTCTTTCACTTACTGCTCCCCAGCCTGCAGTGCCTCCGTTCCATTCAATCAATCTAACTCTATCTATATCATTAAGATTTGGGGTTTGAGTAGGCGTACCATTATTTGTTTGCCCACTCCATAAATGCAAGTCTATTTTTATTCCATTAAAATTTTCAGAGTAAAGAGAATAAATATTATTGCCAAAATTGGAAGTCTGAGTGCTGCCTGCAATTGATTGCGCAAACAGCGGCGCAACGCTAATGGCAACTATGGATAATGATAATAACAAAAGGTTTTTTATTTGCATTATTATTCAACTTTGAACTTTTTAACGTTTTCAGCGGCAAAATACTGAAAGAAATTCATTATAACTGATTTTATCATTTCCACCCTTCTGAAACAGATTCCAAATAAAAAACAGCAACAGCTGACCAACAAAAGACAAAAACAATGAAAATTGACTTAAAACGACACTTCTCCGTATTTGTTTACTCTGAACTGAATACTTTTTTCAGTGCTTATGTTAAAAGCGTTCAAAGAAATATTCAAAACGTATTTGCCTTTTTGAGGCGGTTGAAATTTTTCCATAAAAATTCTGTCCAAACCTGCGTAAACCGGGCTTTGTTCTCCGATATGTTTTTCCAAAACAATTTTTTTGCCTTTTTTTATAGTCAAAACGCCTTTTAGCCTTACGGGCAAGTTGCCGTTATTTTTAACTTTAAACGTCACAGGAATGCCTTCTTCTTTATACATTCTCGGGTTTGAAAGCAATATCTCTGTAATTTCAAAATCAATTTTTTCAGTGCCTTTTATCGTCAAATATACAGGAACGCTTGTCATTAAAGATATTCCCGTCATTTTAGGAGCGACATAAGTAAAAGATACCATAGCAGACAAAGAACCGACATAATTTTTAGAACTTACTTTATAAGAAATATCCGCTTTTTGATGTGGCTTTAAAATCAACTGTTTATTAGAAACAGAAAGCCAATCTCCGACTTTTACATTTTTGTTTTCAGGTGAATTGTGCCATTCTTCACAAGTAACGGAAACAGTTATGGCATCATCATTGTTGTTTTCAACGGTATAAACTCCATTAAAAACCGATTCTTGCTCAATATGCGCTTCACTTCTTGCGGGGGAAACTATAATGGCTGCATAAAGACTACCTGCAAAGAGAAAAAACAAAGAAACTAAAAAAAATAAATTTAATTTTTTCATTTATTTATCAGCTTATTGAATTTATTTCAGTGTTGTATTAAATTAAATTTCTAAACAAGTTCAGAAAAATAAATTAAACCCTTCAGGCTGCGGGTTTTTACCCGCAGCCTGAAAAAGATTATTCGTAAAAACCTCTAACAACGATTCTGTCCGAACCATATTCCACTCCGCCCATCGCTGTGGCAAAATTAGCTCCAAAATACATATAGAATGTTCCCGTAGGAGAATCGCCGATATCACTTACGCCGCCGCCATATCTACGACCCTGATAGCTCAAAAATACGCGATATGCCATCTTGTCAGGGGCGGTATCAAATCCTGTGTCGCTCTTGTCAATGAAATATTGCCCGCCATCAGCTAAACCCTCCACAACACTATCACCGCTATACGTCGGGGGGAATACCGTTCGCTTATTGGTTGCAACTTTTGTAAAAGTTGAAACTCTCCATGCAAAAGGCAAAGCTGCCCGAACTCCGTTTGTGTGACCAGCCGATGTCGTTGACTGTACCAAACCATTATGTGTTTTATCTGTGGCTGAGGTATAAGTGGCAGTAGCCTTATAAACCGCGCTGTTGACATTATCTTGATAAATCTCAATTGTTGCCAATTGTTTGGTTATAGTAGAATTAATAAGTGCATAAACCTCAGAATCTATCCAGTTATTTGAGCCTCCGATCGTTATGTCTGTCGATGCCCAAGTGATGTCAGTGGCGTTCGCGTTGTCAGCCACTTTTTTTAACTCAAAACTCCATGAAAACTCCCCCAAATTACCAGGAATTGTCACTTTTGCAGTTTTTGTCGAATTTGCCACTTCAAGCGCATAAACCGACGATACTGCAAATGTCAAAAATGCCACAACTGCCAAAAAACTAAATACTTTACGCATTGTTCCTCCATTTTTTCGGGACATTTTTGTCCCTTTATTTATATCTACTATTGTAAAATAAGAAAAGAAAGAGAAAGCAAAAAAGTAGATACATGTATATATTTATATATATTTTTATGCAAATGTCAATACCCATAAATCGTTAATTCGTTATATATTATAAAAATACAAACAATTTAGCAACAAAGAATTAAAAAAATAATTTGAATTTTGTTTTGAAGAAGTAGAATAATAATTGTGTTGTTGGGAATACAAATTATTATTGTGATACAATTTGTTGAATATTAATTTTGGATGATTCTCAAAATTTATTAACATACCATAATATACTATGTTTTTTTTTATTTGTCAATATATAAAAACAAATTTCGCAAGTTTTTCAAACAATCTGTATAATAATTAAATATATTTAATTAAATATTTTTGATAAAATTAGTTTTTATTAAAAGTTAAAAACATAAATCTGAGTCTGCAAAAAATAAATGCTTTTTTTGTGCATATCCATGTTGCAAGGTACTTGCACATGACAAACTAAGAAGACTTTTACATATCATAAAAATCAACCCAGTTTTTGCTTTTGCCTTTGTCGTGGTCGTCATTGCGGACTCCGCGCCGCAATCTGTTGTTGTCGTTATTCCCTTTTACAGCTGTCAACCCAAAGGAAAATATTTTTCTTCATCTATCATCTATAATATACGCTGCTGCTTCAGATTCATAGTGGCAGAAATCAGATAATAAAGCTTAACATATCTCTACGGCATATATTGAAAGAGAATAAAAAACAATTTGCTTATCAAAAGACATAATATTTTTTATAATTCATATTTAAATTTAAAACTTTTTTTAGGTGTTATGCTTTAAAAATGCATGGATTATTATCAATTCTTTTTTTCTAACTTCGCTTTACGGACAGTATTTAAATTTTATCATTGAATTTTCACGCGAAATCGGAAAAACCCAACAAACTCTTTTAAATTTTACTCTTCCTTTTTCTTACGGGACGATTATTTCTTCAAACTTTTTGTCAAGCGATACTATAATTATAAATATACAGGATTTGCATTCACACCCAACCGTTCAAAGCTTATAAATTTCTCAACTTACGACGTTTGTCCGCTGCTCAACTTTTCAACTTCTAAGCATCCTTGTTTCTATTGACAAAAATTTTATGACTTCTTCAAATGTTTTCTTGGCGTATTTTGTATCCATATAAAATTGGTATTCATGTTTTAAAATCGCTTCTTCTTTAGGATAGAAAACACTTTTAACATATATACTTTTTGCTTTCAGCGTATTTTCAAACTCTTTCGCCTGATTCTCGAATGACAGGGTATTGCCGTCTGTTATAAAAACCGGCGGATAATTTTCATCAATAAATTTTACGATATCGCATAATTCTATATTTTTATCGTTTATATCATCTATGCCAAAATATGCCCATCCTATTTTTTTAAAAGGCAAAAGCATTGTGTTTTTTGGCGGATTCAAAAGTTCTTTAATATTATATACACCGCAAAACAGCAAAAGACCAGAAATATTGTTTTTATCAATAATGGAATTTATAGCAATACCTTTACCTTTAATGGCATCGTTGACTTTTGCAGCATATTCGGAATTTGTTTGTATATTCACAAACTGCGCAGCAAGCTGTGCTCCGGCAGAATCTCCTCCAAAATAAATATTTTCTACACTTATTCCGTAATCTGCGGCGTTTTCTTGGATATATACATAAGCCTCTTCAATTTGTTTGAGAGCAATGGGATAGCGGTTCTTTGGAGATAATGCATAGTTCATGTTTACGATATTAAACCCCTTATCTGCAAGAAGAACCATATAGTGTTCAACCATAGATTTATCGCCGCTTATAAATCCTCCACCATGTATCCAAAATATCAGTTTGTAGTTATTTTTAGACGGTTGCGGCAGTATAATATCAAATTTACCATTAAGATATGCCGAGTTATAATCTATGTTACTTTTAAATGTAAGATTATTTTTTAACGACTCATAATTTTGCGGAATACTGTAAAGATTTATATTAAATGAGATTTTAAAAAACCAAATGGCAGGCAGCGGCGAAAAAATACAAAAGGCTGCCAAAACAACAATAAACGACAATATAAATATTATTAGCCGTCTTTTTTTCATTCTCGTTCTCGGAGAGTTGCATATATTACGTGTATTTCTTATATTTTGCTGTTTTCCAGTGCTGAATTCCGGATTTTTGCAAGAGCATTTTATATTTGGCTTTAAAATTTATTACAAGAACAGACACAGGTACTCTTTCGCCCGCTCTTGTACCAAAGCTAATGCCGACTCTTTCATTTAAATACTTTATCAGAGTTTTTTCGATTTTGTTTTTAGGGTTCTCTGTTTGCTCCATTTTGAGCAGCTGTTACATTTCGACATCATATTCAACGGCACATCTGAATTTGTCATTATTTTATAATGAGAATTAACAGCATTATAATAAAAGCCACAAACAAAATTGCCGCAGCAACAGCGGCAGTAAGAACTTGCAGCTTTAAATACTGATTTTCTTTAAGCAGTTTAGAATTTTCCTGTAACAGTTCAGCAATTTTATCATTTAATACCGCAGTTTGTTTTTTTACGTCTATATACTCCTCGATATACGGCAGCGCAAAGCCAACTGCCATTGCGGCATACTTTGTTATTTTGTCAGATACTTTAAACATGAATATCCCCCTGACATCTCATAACTAAAATAATAACCTCAGCCATAAATATCGCGCCAGCAAATAACAACGCAATAAGGAGAATAGTTCTTTGATTTTTTAAAGAAGAATTTTCCAGACGGAGTTTTTGGTTTTCGATTTTCAATTTTTTGTTTTCTTTTGCCTCTTCTGTAAACTTTGAGATTGTCGGCTGAGCAAGCGCGGCTAAAGAAGCTATGAATTTGATTACCGCAGGTATTGAAGGCATATAGTATCCTCCTTTTTAATAATTAAATATCTTCAAAAGAAATAATTTCAATGTTTTTCTCTCTAAGATATGATTTAAGCACGGGATCGCAGCATTTTGCCATTTCAAACTCTCTCCACATTTCATTAAATCCCGGATGCGTCATAAGTTCAGCAAGAGAAAAATCTTCATCTATGTTTCCCCAATACCAACCGTTAATAAAATGAGGGCAATACTTTATATGAAAACCATCTAATATATTTTTCATCTCATCTGCAAGATTGTCATCACCGTAAAATGAAGTAAAAAATCTTATCGGCACATCCATCTCTTTGGCTTTTTGCGCAACCAGAGGAAGCACTTCAGGGTGCATATGCACATTATGGTGCCCGTCCAAATGCGAAAGCTTAAGTCCCGCGTTCAAAAATTTGTCGAGCTGGCTATCAATCGCGCCGATAATTTCCTGCTTTTGTGCTTTTGGAACTTTAAAATCAGCTATTGACGCCAAATCGGAAATATCTTTTTTAATATTTATATATGCATCCAAATCAATGTGAAGCCCTGTTTTTAAATCAGGATTTTCTTTTGCAAGATAAACAGCATCTTCAAAAGCATCTCTGCCGGTTAAAATGGTTGCACTTTTTACTATACCATTTTTATGGGCAAATATTATGCCTTTATTTATCTCTTTTCTGTATCCAAAATCGTCAGCGTTTACAATTAATTTTTTCATATCCCGCTTTATTTAAATAATCCAAAATATCAAACATGCAACGATTATTTTGTTCTATGTATTTATCGTTATTTAAAATTTCATCAAGCGTTTGTATGTATTTTCCGCTGCAAAAATCACCTGCACAGTTTAAAACCATATCTTTTACGCTTTCTTTCGTAACTTCAAGGTGAAATTGTAAAGCCAGAACTTTGTCATCATACAAAAATGCCTGATTTGCACAAGCTGCCGATGAAGCGAGCGGTTTTGCGCCTTTCGGAATTTCAAAAGTGTCACCATGAAAATGAAAGACAGTAAATTCATCTTTAAAAGATTCAAAAGGCGAATCTGCTTTATTTTTTTCTACAACCGTAATTGGAAGCCACCCGATTTCTTTTTCTTTATTTTTATATACTTTTGCGCCTAATGCTTCAGCTATAAGCTGCGCTCCAAGACAAATTCCTATAACCGTTTTATTGTTTTCTATAGCTTGCTTTACGGCTTTTTTTTCTTCTTTAAACCAAACATATTTTTCATCTTCATAAACTCCCATGGGTCCGCCCATTACTACAAGCCAATCATAATCTATAGGTTTTGGTATCAAGCAGACACCGTCTTCATAAAATTTGGTGTAAGAAAGTTCATGCCCGTTTTTAACGCACCAGTCTTTTATGCAGCCGATATCTTCGAAAAACACATGTTTGAAACAATGAATTTTAGACATCAAGACACCTCACCTTAAACAAGTTCCAACTTTACCAGCGTTTCAGCGATTTGTACAGCATTTAAAGCCGCTCCTTTTAATAAATTGTCGGAAACAACCCAGAAAGTTAAAGCATTGTTTTTTGTCGAAATGTCGCTGCGTATTCTTCCGACATAAGTTATCTGCTTGTTTTCCGCAAACAGCGGCATAGGATATTTTTTGTTTTCAGGTTCGTCCAAAAGTTCAATTCCTTCCGCTTTCAATAAAAGTTCTTTTGCCTGCTCAACAGACAAAGGCTTTTCCATTTCTATCCAGACATTTTCCGAATGCGAACGAAAAACAGGAACTCTTACACATGTCGCGCTTACTTCAATCGAATCATCACCCATGATTTTTTTTGTTTCATTTGTCATTTTCATTTCTTCTTTTGTATATCCGTTTTCCATGAACACGTCTATCTGCGGTATGAGATTAAACGCTATTTGATGCTGAAATTTGTTTTGGACTGGAATTTCTTTACCTTCAGCCCACGCTTTTGCCTGCGCCGTAAGTTCATCCATTCCTCTCTGTCCAGCTCCGGAAACAGACTGGTATGTGGAAACAATTACTCTTTTTATTTTTGCCGCGTCATGCAGAGGTTTTAAAGCGACGACCATTTGAATAGTGGAACAATTTGGATTTGCAATAAGCTTTTTATCCCTGCTTAAATCATACGGATTTACTTCAGGAACTACCAAAGGAATATCTTTATCCATTCTCCATGCGCTTGAATTGTCAATGACAAAACATCTATCAGTAACAAACGAAGGCGCAAACTCCTTTGAAACGGCTGCCCCTGCGCTGAAAAGCGCTATGTCTACGCCTTTGCCGCTATCCTTTGTCAAAAGTTCTACTGCAGCTTCCTTCCCATTATATGTAAGTTTTTTGCCTACGGAACGCTCAGAAGCCAAAAGCTTTATACTTTCAATTGGAAAATTTCTGCTTTCAAGCATCTTTACCATTTCGTTTCCAACGGCGCCAGTCGCGCCAGCTACAGCTACTTTGTACTTTTTCATTTTATTTCTCTCCGTAAAAATAATTATTCTCTTTAAGGAACTTTTTTGATTACCGTAAATCTGTATTGCTTTTCTGGCGCCTGTGCAAAAAAAGCTTTTACTGTTATTAATGCGTCTTTCTGTGTATCAGCACCTTGCAGAGTTTTTGTTTTTATCTGCATTACCTGCCCCGAAAGAGTTTCATTATTTGTTGAACTCAGTTCAATAAAATCAATTATTTTATATCCAGGAGTCACATCCTTCCACTCTATTTCCTTACTTAATGAATCGCCTTCTGATACAGGACGTCCTTTTATGTATATAGTTCCCTTAAGATAATAGAAAGAATCTTCGTATAATTCACTGTTAGTACCCAGCAATGGAGAACCGTCAGGCAAGGCATTTCCGCTGCTGTCAACGATTTCAACTATGACTTTTGGATCTCCGAAAACTTTTCTTACCGCATCTTCAGGACTGCATGCTGCGAAAGAAAACAAAAAAGCTAAAGCAAATAAGAAAAAAATAAGTTTTTTCAAGACAATAGCCTCCGTTATGTTAAATTATTTTATTATAAGCGAATTTTCTCTTACATGTATTATATCGCTGGCGATTATAGTTATCTCTTTATAGAAATGTTCCCATAAGGGCGGCGCTATCCAATTTATAGCGTTAAATTCATTATCATTTACAAAAAAATCTAAATCGTCGCAATATCTGTGATTGTAGTATCCCCTGCTAAGAACAGTCCCCCCCCCCTGTTAGAAAAAAATCTGTGCCGTTTTGAGCGATAACTTTCAGAACCCCATTTTGAAGCCTCTGCTTACACAAGAGACGCTATAAAATCGCCCACTTCGGTTGTGCCCATTCCCATTTTTCCGGCGGACATGCTTTTAATTTTTCCAGATTCCAGCGCTTTTATAACAGCGTTATCTATATCTTTTGCAGCCTGCGGCTCGCCTATAGTTTCAAGCATCATAGCACCAGCGTTTATCGTTGCTATAGGGTTAATTACATTTTTGCCAGTATATTTTGGGGCAGAACCTCCCATAGGTTCAAACATTGAAACACCTTCCGGATTGATATTTCCACCGGCCGCAACGCCCATGCCGCCTTGAATCATCGCGGCAAGGTCAGTAATTATATCGCCGAAAAGGTTGTCTGTAACTATCACGTCAAACCATTCAGGATTTTTTACAAACCACATACATGCCGCATCAACATTTACATAATCGCCCTTTATCATAG
This sequence comes from Candidatus Endomicrobium procryptotermitis, assembly GCA_031279415.1. Taxonomy (NCBI): domain Bacteria; kingdom Pseudomonadati; phylum Elusimicrobiota; class Endomicrobiia; order Endomicrobiales; family Endomicrobiaceae; genus Endomicrobium; species Candidatus Endomicrobium procryptotermitis. The sequence continues at coordinate 10,889 of JAITIP010000001.1, forward strand.
GATAATCTTTTTCCACTGCGTTAAAAGTGCGCTGCCATAAATCCGACGCATAAGTCAAAACGTTTGTTTTTCCGCAAAGTGTAAGTTTATTGTTTTTGTTTCTCTTTTTTGTCAGTTCAAAAGCGTATCTGATACATCTTTCAACGCCGAATCTTGTATTTATTGATTCCTGCACGGCGACTTCCTGTAAAGTATCTTTTTTCAAAAATCCGCCCGCTCCGGTATATAAACCTTCGGTATTTTCTCGGACAATAATCATATCAATATCGGACGGAGTTTTATCTTTCAAAGGTGTGTCCACATTGGGATATAGTTTTACCGGACGAAGATTTATATATTGGTCAAGCTCAAATCTGAGCCTTAAAAGAATTCCTTTTTCAAGAATTCCGGGCTTTACTTCGGGGTGTCCTATAGCTCCCAAAAATATGGAATCAAACTTTTTGAATTCTTCCAAGACGGTATCAGGAAGTATCTCACCGGTTTTCATATATCTTTCACCGCCCAAATCATAAGGTGTCCATTCTATTTTAAAATTACTCTTTTTTGCCGCCGCTTCGGCTACTTTTACTCCTTCTTTCAGTACTTCTGGTCCTGTGCCATCTCCAGGAAGCAATGCTATCTTGTACGTTTTTGACATTTGTCTTCTCCTTTATACTTTTCTATTCATAACTTCTTTTAATTTTGGTATAAATCTTTTTATTGAGTCATTATACTGCATTTCAGCACAGGTATTATCATATTCTTTTAATTCGTTCTGGAGATAAACTCCGCTGTGGCGAGTGACACTTCCTCTGGCAGCTTTTACTCTTAAAAATTCTTCTTCTGACTTAGTGTAATAATGATTTATGCTTATAATATCAGTTGTTGCAATATCAACCGCAGGATCTTGAAGGTAAGGAACCTTCCTTTCATCTACTGGCATGCCTATGACATTCGAATAATATACATTTGTTTTTCCAAGAATAGTTCTTGGGTTTACTATGGACTTTCCGCTTATGCATGTCTCTTTAGAATACATATAGTTTTCAATCACCAGTCCTTCAGGCTTAGTTTTATGTCCGCAGGTTCCGAAAAATCTGTAATGAATCGTAATTTGGCTAAAATTTTCGTATTCTTTCAGAAAATCTTTAATATTATCATGCCTCAATGGAAAGTTTGTGATATTCAATCCATTCCTTTAAATAAAGCGCTTCATTTTTTACGCATGCAAGAATGCTGATATAATTAGGGTATGTTCTGTTCTCTTCTAAAGCTGCAATATTTATTTGTCTCTGCAGGGAAAGAAACGATTTCCTACTTTTTCTTCTCAGAGGAGCATAAAAAATAAAAAAAGAAAAAATGTTTACATTTATTTTTAATGTTCTCATAAGTGCTTTCAAAAATGTAAATGCCATATCTTTAATGTTTTTTTCATTGCTATTTTTTTATGTATCTAAGCAATCCTCCTGCTTTTATGATTTTTTGCATGAACTCAGGAAAAGGCTGCGACTTATACTCTTTTTTTTGCGTCAAATTTTTTATGGTGCCTTGATTTAAATTTATTTCGACTTCATCGCCGTTTTTTATCGCTTTTACGGCTTGCGGAGATTCAAGAATCGGGAGACCTATGTTAATGGAGTTTCTAAAAAATATCCGTGCAAAAGAGTTGGCTATTACCGCAGAAATTCCGGCGGCTTTTATGGCTATAGGTGCGTGTTCCCTTGAAGAGCCGCAGCCGAAATTGTTTTCCGCTACTATAACGTCTCCTTTTTTTACTCTTTTGACAAATTCTTTATCTATATCTTCCATACAGTATTTTGAAAGTATTGAAGGTTCTGTAGTATTTAAATATCTGGCAGGTATTATTTCATCCGTATTTACATTTGAGCCGTATTTGTGAACCTTTCCTTTCAATATTATATCTTTCGCCATTTTATTTTCTCCATATTGCATTAAAATTTATTTTATTTCATCAGGGACGGCTATATACCCTTTTATCGCTGAAGCGGCAGCAACAGCCGGACCTGACAAAAACAGCTGAGATTCAACATGTCCCATCCTTCCGACAAAATTTCTATTTGTAGTTGAAACGCATTTTTCACCGGAAGCTAAAATTCCCATATGACCGCCAAGACACGGACCACAGGTGGGCGCAGAAATTATTGCTCCAGCGTCAGTGAATATTTTAAACAATCCTTCGGCAAGAGCCTGCGAATAAACTTCCGGTGTAGCTGGGATTATCAAAGTTCTTACACTAGGATTCACTTTTTTGCCTTTTTTTATGATTGCCGCGGCAACTCTTAAATCTTCAATCCTTCCGTTTGTGCAGGAACCTATAACAACCTGATCAATATAAGTTCTCTTGATATCTTTTACAGTTTTTGTGTTTGACGGCAGAAAAGGCATTGCAATCTGCGGATCAATTTTTCTACAATCAATTTCCAAAATTTTATGATATTTTGCATCTTTGTCGCTTGTATAAAACTTATATTTCCTTTGAGCTCTTGCAGCAGCATATTTTTCAGTAATTTCATCTGGCGTAAAAATTCCACTTTTTCCACCAGCTTCTATCGCCATGTTCGCAATCGTAAATCTGTCAGCCATAGAAAGTTTTTTGCAGACAGGTCCGTCAAATTCCATAGACTGATACAGTGCTCCGTCAACGCCGATAAGTCCAATAATGTAAAGAATAATATCTTTGCCGCTGACCCATTTATTAAGTTTTCCTTTTAAAATGAATTTAATTGTTTGAGGAACTTTAAACCACACTTTTCCAGTTGCCATAGCAGCGGCAATATCGGTTGACCCCACGCCCGTTGAAAAAACGCCGAGTGCTCCGTACGTACACGTGTGCGAATCAGCTCCTATGATTACGTCTCCGGGAAGGGCTATACCTTTTTCCGGAAGCAAAGCGTGCTCGACCCCGACGTTTCCGCCTTCGTAATAGTGCTTTATTTTCTGCTCTTTCGCAAACTCTCTTACAAACTTTACGTGTTCAGCGCTTAAAATGTCTTTATTCGGCGTAAAATGATCCATAACTAAAGCAATCTTATTTTTATCAAAGACTTTCTTTACTCCAGCTTTTCTGAATTCTTTTATAGCGAGCGGCGCGGTGACGTCGTTTGACAGCGCTATGTCGATTTTCGGCTCAATAAATTCGCCCGGTTCTATGTATTTTTTACTGCAATGAGCGGCTAAAATTTTTTCTGTAATTGTGCTTCCCATTATTTCTTCCCCTTTTTGTAGTTCTTCTTCAAATTAAACGATTTCGCTTTATTGATTGCCTGCATATACGCTTTCACGCTTGCTTCGACAATGTCAGTCGAAGTTCCTTTACCAGAATAAATCATTCTGTTATATGAAGCTTTCAAATTGACTTCCCCCAATGCGTCTTCTCCGGAAGAAACAGCTCTTAAAGAATAATCGGTCAGCTTAAGATCCATTGCGGTTATTTTATCTATGGCTTTATATGCCGCATCTACTGGACCGGTTCCGCACGCAGCTTCGCGGATACTTACCGGTTTAATTTTTCCTTCGGGCAATTTACTTCCGGCTTTAACTGGTTTTTCGTTTTTTGTTATTCTCACAGTTGCCGTCGGGATTGTTCCCGTGCCAGAAGTCACACTTATGTATTCGAGAGAAAATATTTCCTGTCCCGAAGATGAATCTTCTTCGATTAAAGCTATTATGTCGTCGTCAAAAATGACCTTCTTTTTATCGGCTAAAACTTTAAACTTTTCAAACAATTTTTCAAGTGTTTCAGAATCAAGTTTATATCCCAAATCTTTTATTCTTTTGAAAAATGCATGTCTACCTGAATGTTTTCCCAAGACAAGCGAATTTTCCGGAATGCCTATGTCTTTAGGATTCATTATTTCATAAGTTTCCCTGTCTTTTAATACGCCGTCCTGATGAATCCCAGCTTCATGCGCAAAAGCGTTTGCTCCTACGATCGCTTTATTTACCTGCACGATAATTCCTGTCAGGTTTGAAACAAGTTTACTGGCTTTATATATTTCTTTTGTCCTTATTGAATGTCCGACATTATAATATTTCGGCCTTACGCTTAAAGACATAACGATTTCTTCAAGAGAAGCGTTTCCTGCTCTTTCGCCTATTCCATTTATGGTACACTCAACCTGCCGCGCTCCGTTTTCGACAGCTGAAAGAGAGTTGGCTACAGCCAAACCCAAATCATTATGGCAATGTACACTTATGATCGCTCTATTTATATTTGGCACTCTTCTTTTTATTTCCGCAATTTTAGCGCCGAATTCTCCCGGCATTGTGTAACCTACAGTGTCCGGTACGTTTACTGTTTTTGCTCCGGCATCTATTACCGCTTCAATGACTTTGCACAGATAATCCATATCAGACCTACCCGCGTCTTCGGCGGAAAATTCTATGTCTTGGCACAAACTCTTTCCATATTTTACGGCTTTTACAGCCATTTCCAACACCTGAGATCTTGTTTTCCTGAGCTTTTTCTCGATATGTAAATCCGACGTGGCAAGAAAAATATGAATTCTGGGTTTTTTCGCGTATTTTACCGCTTCCCAACAGACCTTTATATCTTTTTCCGAAGCTCTCGATAGCCCCGCTATAGAAGGTCCTTTAACCTGCTGAGCAACCGTTTTAACGGCTTCAAAATCTCCATGACTTGAAATCGGAAAACCTGCTTCAATAATATCCACGCCTAAAACCGCCAGTTGATTTGCAACAAGCAATTTTTCTTTTAAGTTCATGCTTGCACCAGGCGACTGTTCTCCGTCCCTCAATGTAGTATCAAAAAATAAAACTTTATCTTGTTTTTTCATGCTAAAATCCTTTATTAATTATTTTTTTGGTGTTTTATTATACAAATAAATAATTAGTGACTAAGTCGCAGATTTTCCGAGATTATAATGAGGATTTTACACATTTTTTCCGTCCATTTTTTTGTTTAATTTTTTTAATACTTTCCAATATTTGCTTATGTAGAGAATTATTCCCGATAAAGCATATAATGAGAAAAGAATAAATATTATGTTTTGCGGAAATACTATTATCAAAAATATAAGCAGTATAATCAAAACTAAAAACTGAAATACTTTTGGTTTTGAAAATTTAAATTTTTTAAATGAAGCGTAAGGTATGTTCGATACCATCAACAAAGAAAGTATCACCATGACTATAGGCATACTTTTAAAAAATATGGGCATATTTTTCATAAGCAAAGGTATTGTTTTAACTGACAATACCTGATCAGGTTCCGCCAACAGAAGTTCGTAGCTCAATACAAAAGATATCAAAAGTCCCGCAGACGCAGGGGTTGGAAGTCCCATAAAAGAGCTATGAACCACTCCCTTTTTAGCTTGAACATTAAATTTTGCAAGCCTTAACGCACTGCACAGAACAAACAACACTGAAATTGCAATTCCAAGTTTTCCCATAGTATTTAAAACAAGCTGGTACATCATTAAAGCAGGCGCAACACCGAATGAGACCAAATCGCTTAACGAGTCCAACTGCACGCCGAATTCACTTGTAGTTTTTGTCATTCTTGCAACTCTGCCGTCAAGCATGTCAAACACTATGGCAAGAATAAGCATCCATGCGGCCCAAGTAAAATATCCTCTGATAGAAAAAATAACTGAAATAATGCCGCATGCCATATTTCCGCATGTAAATAAGCTGGGCAAAATATATATACCTTTTTTTAAATCTTTCATTTTATTTATCCTATAAAACCGATTTTATTTGCTTAAAACTGCAAAAACGGTTACGCCTGAAACAACCTTATCATCTTTTTTTACTTTAATATCGACATTCTTTGGCATATGGAGATCGACCTGCGAACTGAATTTTATAACACCGATTTTATCGCCGATTTTTAATTCATCGCCCGTTTTTACCCATGAAACGCATCTTCTGGCAAGTATGCCGGCAATTTGTTTAACTGTATATGTACCGCTTTCGTTTTCTATAACGATATGATTTTGTTCGTTGACAATATGTGCTTCAGGCTCCATCGCTTTTAAAAATTTTCCGGGTTTGTATTCGACTTTTGTAACTTTTCCTTCTATGGGAGAACGTTGCAGATGAACATCAAGGACCGATAAGAAAACCCTTACAACTTTTTCTGTTTCTGTTTCACTTACTTCAAGAACAGTTCCGTTGCAAGGAGAAAGAATTAATCCCTCTCCCTGCGTGATTTCAATTGCAGGATCTCTGAAAAAATAAATGCAAAATAAAGATATTAAAATACATAATATGCCGGCAATAAAAAAAATTCCGCCAAAACCCGTAAACAGTAAAACTAAACCGATTACAAGCGGAATTAAAATAAATGAATAGCCTTCTTTAACAATTGGCATAAATAATTCCTCTTTTCAATAATAATTTATAATTCTCCTGATTTTAAATCCAAAATCCCTTATTTTTTAAAAAAGATTTTATCAAAAATACAATTTAAAGTCAAAACAGGTTGAAAATATAATCTTTTTTAGTAAATAGAGAAGAGATGAGCAAAGATTAGAAGCTTGGCAGCAACAAGGACTGCCTTTTCAAGTTCCTGCTAGAAATCTGCGATTAATTCTTTGTAAGTAAATCTTCGACTTCTGTTTCAGTCTTTACAATTTTAGGAGCCCCTGCGGGTTTTGCTATACGAGTATATTTCGGTTTTACATCTGATGTGTAGTTTGCTTTATAATTTTCAGAAGGCTGCAATGAAGTTTTCGTATATACGGCATTACTGCGCGCTGGGTTACTTTTATTTATATTATTCTGAGCATATACACTATAAACTATGATAAAAAGAAAAAACACAGCTGAAACTGAAAAGAAAATAATTAATTGCTTTAAATTCATGAAATACCCCCTCAAGTATAAATTTATTTTTTGAACAAAAGAAAGCACGGAATAAGTATAAAATATTTATAAAAAAATGTAATAAAATTAGGAAATTTTTCTGAAAGATTCTTCAGCAATATATGAACTGCGCACATATCTACCGCATACAACTGTTTTTATTCCGAGCGCAACTGTGAATTTTTCTATTTTTTTGAGTTCTTCTTCACAGTATTCTTTTATGACGGGATAATGATATTTTGTCGGACTAAGGTACTGCCCGATTGTCAAAATGTCGATTCCAATGTTTTTTATATCTTTTATAGTTTCAAAAATTTCATCTTCCTCTTCGCCCAGCCCCAGCATAATTCCCGTTTTGACTTTAAATCCGGACATTTTAGCGTGTTCCAAAACACTTAAAGAGCGTTTATAATCGGCACCTTTGCGCACTTTTTCATATAAAGACGGCACCGTCTCAATATTATGTGAAAAAACATCCGGGTTTGCCTGTAAAACGGTATTAATTGAATCTCGGCAACCTTTGAAGTCCGGAACTAGAACTTCAACTTTTATGCCGGGATTTACAATCTTTATTTCTCTAACCGTATCGGCAAAATGTTTAGCACCGCCATCTTTAAGATCATCTCTGGTAACGGAAGTTATAACGCTGTAAGAAAGTCCGAGTTCTTTTATAGCCTGAGCAATACGCTTTGGTTCGCACAAGTCAACTGTTTCGGGTTCATTTTTGTCAATGCCGCAAAACCGACAGCCGCGCGTGCAGTTGTTACCCAAAATTAAAAAAGTTGCGATACGCTTTTTAAAACACTCTCCTATGTTTGGACATTTCGCACTCCAACAGACAGTATTCAATTTCTGCGAAAGAAAATTCTTTTTTAATTCCGATATGCCTGCTATAGTTATTTTTTTCTTTTCAAGCTTCATTTTAACATTATTTACCCGATTTTATTATGCTGCCCACTTTAAATTCTGAAAATTGTTCACGAAAGCTGCCGCTCTTTTAGGACATATTTTGATATATTGATTTTTCAGGCATCAGCATTTGCAAACCTATTTATTTTGCCAACTTTGTGTGAAAAAACAACATTGGATTAAAAGGAAAATCTGGATTGACAATAAAATCACATTCCGGGTATTTTCATATCTCCCATAAGTTTTTTCGATTCATGCGCCATTACATCTTGCGCTTTATCTGAAGCAGATTTAAAAGCGTCCAATATAAGTTTTTCTATTTTTTCTTTATTTTCTTTTAACAAATTTTCCGGAATTTCAAAAGACAAAAATTCATTTTTGGCGTTTACCTGAATTTTTATCCCTTTATACTCGACATTAATTACATTGGCTTTAAGCTTTTTATCCATTTCACTTAATTTGCTTCTCATAGCTATAGCTTCTTTTGCGGCTTTAAACAGTTCCATTGTTTTAACTCTCCTTTAAACTTTTAAACTTTATTGTCTTTGAAATATTTTTTATCTCTCATTATCAAAACGCGTACTAAAACTGCCAGAACAAACCATATTACGCACAAAGCATAACCTATCCAATTGCCTCCGAACTTATATAAAACGTACAAACCTGCAACTCCACAAAAAGTCGATATCAAAAATATATTTTTATATATTTTTCCTTTTTTGTGAATATCCATCGCTATGCTCCTTTACTTTTTGAATTTTTAGAATTATAACATAAACAGTAACGTTTAAGATAAGCAGTACCGCACTTACGATTATGCCGTGCAAAATGCCGAAAAATTGCGCAGCTGTAAGCCCCGCTAAAATATCTAAAACAAAAAGAATGTAGAAAAAAATTTTTATATGTTTAAAATCCATTTTTTCCTTTATGTTTTTTATAATATTTTGCCACAGTTTTATAAACGATTACGTTCACAAAAAGCAATGCGGCAGCTATTATCATCATTTTAGTATTGCTTCCTGTTTTATCGGCCAGCCTTCCGAAAATAATGATTTCCGCCAGCGAAAGCGCATATAAAAACAGTTTAATTTTTCTTATAAAGTCTATTTTCATTTTATGTTTTTCATCAGCGTTACTCTTTGAAGCAGAGAACCTTTTTTTGAAGCTTCGCCAATATTCATTGAAGTAATCGCCACTCTGTTAATAAGATACGTTTTTGACTCTTTTTCCGTTTCTTCGCCGTAACCCCATATCGAATGAATTATATATGGACTACCATTTTCGCTGCCTACATAAAGCATAATATGTCCGGGAAAATATAAAAGCGTCATGCCGGGAATTCCATTTTTTATAATTTTCTGTGATCTCAGGTATTCCTGTTCACTTTCTTCAAACTCACCCGCAAAAATTCCAGCAGATTGTATTTGTCCCGCAGAGTTTCTCGGCAGTTTGATTCCGAAACAAGCAAAAATCTGTCTTATAAAACTCGAACAATCCTGTTCTCCATTCATTCCGCCCCATCCGTAAGGAGAATTGAGATGTTTAAACGCCTGCTGTATTACGTTTCTCTGATTATATTTCATATATCCGACCGATATATCGGAAAGATTTATATACGCCTTTTTAAACCCTAAAACACCATCTTGTTTCGCTATGGGAATTCTTATCTCGGCAATTTCACCTTTGATGGCCGCTATTGGAAGAGCTGTACCCATACTTATATAATCAAAAAATTCTGTCATATTTTCATTTTTATAAATATCGGCTTTCGGGGAAATTATTACAGCAAATCTATCCCATCTTTTATAATCTTTTATTACGTCCTGCCGGCAAAAAGCTATAGTATCTCTGTTCAGCCAGCCTTCTGCAATTTCTGACACTGCATAATACCATTCTTTGTCAAGAGTAGCATACAAAATGGCTACTGGCGACGCCAAATCAAGCTGTGTAACCTGCATTCTGTCTAAATCCAAAGTGTCAAGCGATGAATATAACGGCTCATAAGAAGGAAGATATCTGAGTTCCGCATACTTTACAGTCATGGCAAAACTTACAGTTACCGTAGAATTAAAAAGGTCGTAATCTATATTTTTGTCCATATCGAAAAAATGCTCTCTCCCAACGCGTTTTTTCGAATGTCCATCATAATATCTTGCGAACATGTCTACAGACCTAGTATAAATTCCTGCGGCGTTTTTACGATAATATATTTCTGGAAAATATTGTACATCAGTTATATATATGCTTTGTCCAACAGTATTGGCATTTACGGCTTCAATTTCTCTTGTGTTAAGCATTACTTTGTCTGGATTTTGAAGCCTTGAAATCCAATATCCCGGACTTTTCATCATTCTGCCAACATCTTGAAAAGCTGTCGGCGCAGGGCATATCATAATTTCTTTTACAATATTGTCAGCATTTTTGCCCATGCACGAACATAAAAAAAGATATATGCAGAAGCAGAATATTAGTGGATGTATTGCTTTTTTCACTTATTATATTCTCCGAACTATTGTTTTGCGGGACCGCCAACCTGTATTTTTTTAAGAATTTTTTCAAATTCTTCAACATTTTCAGGTGAGTCAAGCCATTTGATATTCTTTTCGGCTTTTTTGACATTTTTAACATCTTTTTCTTTAGCTTCCGGGATCTGCACCGCTTCTGAAACTTGTCCGGAATTATCCGACAAGGCTGGTTTTAAACTTTCTGAAATCTCAGAAACATCTGTATCTGTACCGCTTTGTACTGCGCCTTCATTTAATATTTTTTGAAATTGTTCAATTTTTTCCGGAGAATCAAGTTTGATGACGGCTTCCTGCGAATAAGACTGACAAAAAATGCCGGCAAAAAACAAAAAAACTACAGCCGCAAACATTTGTAATAGCATCTTATTTCCTCCCTGTTAAACAGTTTCAAAAATTTCCTCGATAGGTTTTCTTTTGGGAACTGACGGAGTCATTTCGGTTTTTCCTATCGGAATCAATGCCATAAGATGGTGCGGAGAATTAATATTTAAAACTTTTTCAAGTTTTTCTTTTGCAATAAGAGGGCCTGTCATCCAGCATGCGCCATAACCTAAAGCGTGTGCGGCAAGAAGCATATTCTGTACAGCCGCAGAAGGACCATGCGAGTCCGCTGCTTCCAAAGCTTCCGGAGATATGCCGTATCTGCGCATAATTCTCATGCTAAACGATGTATATGGAGTTTTGATTACGGCAATAACTAAAGGAGCACTGGCAAAAAAAGTAAAAAATCTAGCATAGGCGTTAAACTCATTGTACGCTCTTTTTGACTTAATAAGAGAGGAATACTCTTCAATCTGTTCTTCTATGGCCAGCACAAGCTCTTTTCTTTTATTTTCAGTTTTTACAGCAATAAAACGCCAGTTCTGGCTGTTTGTAGCCGACGGCGCCATCGATGCGGCTTCAATTATGGTTTTAATATCATTGTCGCTTACAGGTTCCTGACTGAACTTTCTCACGCTTCTGCGCTGCTTTATAATATCCAAAAGTATGCTGCTTCTTTCTTTTATAAGCTCGTTAAAAATATTTCCCTGCATGTTATCTCATACGCTCCTTCTGAGAGTTCCTGAAATTATTATTTCAAAACCTTTTTCATTTTCAATAATAAGTTTTCCATCACCACTTATTCCTCTGTTAACACCTTTAATTATACCAAATCCTGTATCAATTATTATGTTTTCATTCAAAAATTCCTGATTTTTATTATATTCTTCACAAAATCTTCCAAAACCAGAACTGCAAAAATCATTATAAATTTTATCAAATTCCATTAAAAATGCGGACATAATTTTTGTTCTGTCAATACTTTTTTTAACCATGCTGCCCAAAGAAGCGGCTTGCGGCAAATCTTCCGGTAGAGAATTATAAATATTTATACCCACACCGGCCACAATCCAATTTACCATATCCTGTTCAGCGGACATCTCAACTATTATTCCGGCTATTTTTTTATCTTCAACAAGAATATCATTCGGCCATTTGATTTTTGTTTTAACCGCATAATTTCTTTTTAAAATTCTGTTCAAAGCCAAAGCGATTAAAAGAGAAATATATGCTGCACAATCAGGAGATATTTTTGGTTTTAGAAGCATAGAAAACCAAAGTCCACCGGAGCAGGAAATCCACTTTCTCTGCATTCTCCCATAAGAAGAAGTCTGCTCGTTTGCAGTTACGATTGTTCCTTCCGGTTCGCCTTTTTGTGCAAGATTTTTAAGTTTTGTCTGCGTGGAAGCAGTTCTTCTAAAATGTAGTATTTTTTTACATATTCTGGTAGGCGACAAAAATTTCTTAATAACATCTTCCGCTTTAAACGGCAGCACACTTTTTATCAATTTATAACCTTTCACTGACGATTTTATTATAAAACCGCCCTTTATCAGTTTTCTTATTTGTTTATGTACGGCGGCTCTCGATATGCCTAAAGCCGCACTGATTTTGTTTCCAGAAATATATTTTTCGTCGGAAAGAATTTCAAGAATTTTCATTTTGGAGAGAGTCCTAACTGATAGTTATTTCTAAAGTAATATCTAAGGCAGGCGCCGAGTGGGTTATTGTCCCTATCGAAATTCTTTCTGCACCCAACCTGGCAAACTTTTTAATTGTTTTAAGATTTATACCGCCTGATATTTCAATCTCGGGGTTGTAGTCTTTTGAAGAATTTTTTCTTATTATTCCTATCATCTTTTTCGTTTTTGCAAGTCCTGTGTTGTCAAGCATTATTATGTCCGCTTCGGCTTCGAGCGCATGTTTCACCTGTGAAATATTCTCGCATTCGACTTCAATAAGGGTTTTTTTATAAATTTTTCTTAGCTGTTTTGTTTTTTCCGGCAGGTACTTTGTGAGTGATAAATGATTGTCTTTTATCAAAATCATATCATAAAGTCCCATCCTGTGATTTATGCCGCCGCCGCATACTACAGCATATTTTGCAAGTTCTCTGTACCCTGGAAGCGTTTTTCTAGTATCGTAAATTTTTGTTTTTCCATTTTTAGAAGCATTTACAAATTTGTTTGTCAAAGTCGCTATTCCCGACATATGCTGCAAAAAATTTAGAGCCGTTCTTTCGCCTGCTAAAATGGCATAAGCCTGCCCTTCTATTTCAAGTATGCGGTCGCCTCTTTTTATTTCTGAACAATCTTTTTTTTTAGGATATACGACGCATTTTTTGTCTATGGTTTTAAAAACTTCGGCAAAAATATCAACTCCGCACAATATTCCATGCCTATTTGCGATAAGTACGGCCTTTGCTTTTTTATCTTTTGGAATTAAAGATTTCGTTGTTATATCATTAAAAACGCCGTCTTCTTCAAGTGCAAGTTTTATTAAGGTTCTCGTATTATTCATAACGGGTTGATTGTATAAAATAAACAAATTTTTTTCAATGAATTTTTCAACAAAAAAATTTATTTCCTAAGCAGAGTGTAAATTTTATTGGCAGATTGACAACGTTTTAAGCATAATTATTTCCTTATTAACATTCCCTTACTTGCTATCATTTTTCCATTTCAGGATAGGTTTTCTTGCCGCCTCAACTTCATTAAGCCTTCTTACGCAGGTATTTACAGGGGCATCTTTCACTTTTTGAGGTTCGTTTACGGACTCTTCAAAAATTATTTTATTTAAAGTTTCTATAAACCTGTCTAAAGTTTCTTTTGATTCCGTTTCCGCAGGTTCTATCATCATGGCTTCTTCTACTATTAACGGAAAATACACGGTAGGCGCATAATATCCGTAATCAAGCAATCTTTTGGCAACATCTATTGTTCTTATGCCATTCTGTAAAACGGATTTCAGCGATAATACGAATTCATGCATACATCTGTTCCCCGCAGGAACGTCTATTTTGTCCTTAAGTTTGGCGAGCATATAATTGGCGTTTAAAACAGCTTGTGTGGAAGCATTTTTAAGTCCGTTTGCACCAAGCGCTTTGATATATGCATAAGCTTTTACCAAAACCGGAAAATTTCCAAAAAAAGTTCTCATCTTACCTATACTTCTTGCTTTTTTATAATTTAAAAAAAATTTCATATCTTTTTTTTCAATTCTCGGAACAGGTAGAAAAGGCTCCAAAAATGCTTTTACGCCCACGGGACCCGCTCCAGGACCTCCTCCGCCATGAGGTGTAGAAAAGGTTTTGTGAAGATTTACATGCATTATGTCAAAACCTATGTCCGCCGGACGCAACATGCCAATAACGGCGTTTAAATTAGCGCCATCATAATACAAAAGCGTGCCATTTTCATGAGCAATTCTTGATATCTCCTGTATTTCTTTTTCGAAAATACCGAGCGTGTTGGGAACGGTAAGCATTATCGCCGCAGTATCCGTAGTTAAAATCTCCTTTAATTTTGCGGAAGATAAACTTCCGTCCAACTCGGATTTTAAAGAAACTATTTCAAAGCCAGCATAAGCCGCAGAAGCAGGATTTGTTCCATGTGCTGAATCTGGGACAATTATTTTTGTTCTTTTTTGTTTAATTGACTTAAAATATGCGGAGATTATAAGAAGAGCGGCAAATTCTCCTTGTGCGCCGGCTGATGGTTGTAATGAAAAATAATCCATTCCAGAAATTTCACATAAATCTTTTTCAAGATTATAAATTAATTCCAAAGCTCCTTGAACGGTTTCCACGGGCTGCAAAGGATGTATTTGATTAAAGCCGTCAAAGCCTGCAATTTTTTCGTTTATTAAAGGATTGTGTTTCATTGTGCAGGAGCCTAGCGGATAAAAAGTAGTGCTGAGTGCAAAGTTTTTGCGCGATAGATTTGTAAAATGTCTTAACAAATCGCTTTCCGCAATGCACGGAAGTCCCAAATCTAAATTTCTTTTATAATTTTCAGGAATATTTACATCAAAATCGACATCGCAGTTAACGCCGAAAGCCGACCTTCCCTGCGAAGATATTTCATTCAAAAGTTTTTCCATTGTTTTATCCTTTCTCTATATGCGTTTGATAAAATCAAATTCATTATCTTTGTATTTCGGGAACGGCAACTCTCCATTTTCAAATTATACTTTGAGAATTCTTAAAGAGAATTTATGAATTTTTATTCTACTCATATTCTTTTGCCGGATAAAAGTTATATTTTTGCCAATATTTCGGCAAGTCTGTCTATTTCTTCTTTTGTTCTTTGTTCCGTCACACAAAACAGCAGGCAGTTTTCATATTGTTTGCAATAAGAAGATAATTCGAGAGGCGGCAAAAAGCCGTTTTTAATAAGCATTTTAGTGATTTTTTTTATGTCTTTCTCTGTTTTGATTACAAATTCGTGAAAGAAAACAGCATTTTCAAATTTGGCACTGAAACCTTCGATTCCTTTGATTTTATTAAAAGCGTATCTGGCTTTCGCAATATTTGTCAGCGCAAGTTTTTTTAAACCTTCGTTTCCCCATCCGGACAAATAGACACAGCCAGCCAAAGCGTTTAAAGCGGCATTGGTACAAATGTTTGAGGTGGCTTTTTCTCTTCTTATATGCTGTTCTCTCGACTGTAAAGTCAAGACAAAACCTCTTTTTCCATCTTTATCTACGGTCTGTCCTGCAATTCTTCCCGGCATTTTCCATTCAAAAGCTTTTTTTACAGACATAAATCCAAAAGTTGCACCACCAAAACTCATCGGATTTCCCAAAGCTTGCCCTTCGCCTACGGCAATATCGGCTCCGTATTCGCCCGGAGCTTTAAAAAATCCCAAAGAAATAGGGTTTACAACCGCGATAAAAAGAGCATTACCGCTTTTTGCTGTTGAAGAAAGCGTGTCCATATCTTCAATAATACCGAAATAATTCGGCGATTGCACGATAACGGCCGCTGTATTTTCATCCAGATTTGCCTCAACTGAACTTTTTTCTATGGTGCCCATGCAGGACAAATTAAGCATTACGATTTCTGCTTTCGAATTTTTAAGATAAGTTTTAACAGTTTGAGCATACTGAGGGTTAAGCGCTGAAGATATCAGAATTTTATTTTTTCCCGACGCTCTTAATGCAAGCATCGTAGCTTCAGCAGTTGCTGAAGCGCCGTCATAAAGTGAAGCATTTGAAACGTCCAAAGCGGTTAAAGCGCTTATCATACTTTGATATTCGAATATCGACTGTAAAGTTCCTTGGCTTGCTTCTGCCTGATATGGAGTGTATGCGGTGCGAAAGTCACTTCTTCCGGTGATTTCGCCTACCAGAGCCGGGATGTAATGGTCGTATATTCCCGCTCCCCTGAAAGAAATAAGGGTTTTATTTTTTGAGGCAAGTTTTTTGAAAACATCTACAAGTTCCTGTTCGCTTTGTCCGCTGGAAATTTTTAACTCTTTGGCTTTTAACTGCGCGGCTATGACATCAAACAGTTCATCTTCACATTCTATGCCTAAAGTTTCGAGCATTTCTTTTTTTTCTTTTTGATTTTGCGATATGTATTCCATAAAATTCTTATACTTATATAAGTTTTTGATAGTCTTGTGCGCTTAACAAATCCGAAAGTTCTTCTTCATTGACAAATTCAACCGTAAACAGCCAGCCGTTTTCATAAGGCGACTGGTTTACAGTTTCAGGAGAAGATAAAAGAGCTTCGTTTATTTCGACTATTTTGCCACTTACAGGAGAGTATATGTCAAAAGCCGATTTAACCGACTCTATCACCGCAGTCGGCGTGGCTTTCTTTGCACTTTTTCCATTTTCTGGAAGTTCAATGTGAACAATATCAGTTATTTCGTGCTGAGCAAAATCGGTAATGCCGACTTTTGCCTTATTTCCTTCAACTTTAATCCATTCGTGTGTTTTTGTGTACCTAAGTTCCTGTGGAATATTCATAAAAAACTCCGCTGTTATTTTATAAACTGCTCACGTATTCTAGCATAAATGTCGGTTTTATCAAAATTTAAATCTGAGAATAAAGGCTGACTGTTTCGATTGCGCTCATTGCGGCGGTTGCACCTTTATTTCCTGCTTTGCTCCCGGCGCGTTCGATTGCCTGTTCTATGTTATCGGTAGTTAAAACTCCGAAAATTACTGGAACTTTGCTGTGTATTCCCACGACGGAAACGCCTTTTGAAACTTCAGCAGAGACATAATCGAAATGAGGTGTGGCACCTCTGATAACGCAGCCGAGGCATATTACAGCGTCATATTTTCCACTTTCTGAGATCTTTTTTGCAGCCGACGGAATTTCAAAAGCTCCAGGAACCCAAAACAAATAAATGTCATTGTCGGCGGTTCCATGTCTTTTAAGCATATCTTCTGCGCCATCAATAAGTTTATGCGTTATAAACTCGTTAAATCTTGACGCGACTATGGCAAATTTTTTGCCTGCCGCGTTTAACTGACCGTTGATGATTTTCATTTTATACCTCTTTATTTTGTGCGGATAAATTCCGCAATTTCTTTTTATAAATGCCCGCACAGGATTAACAATAACAGGTTTTCATCATCGTTACCGCTGCCTAGTTGCCAAACTTCCAAGATGCTTTCCTTATTTTACCTGCCGTTCAAACTGTTTTTAAAATATGTCCCATTTTCTCTTTTTTTGTTTTAAGATATATTTTATTTGAGTTTGTCGGAGATATTTCTACGGAAACTCTTTTTGATATTTTTAAACCATACCCCTCAAGGCCGACTATTTTTCTCGGATTGTTCGTCATAAGATTTATGCTTTTTATGCCGAGTTCTGACAAAATCTGCGCTCCGATTCCATAATCGCGCAAATCTGGAGCAAAACCCAAAGCGACATTCGCTTCAACCGTATCCATTCCCTGCTGCTGCAGATAATAAGCTTTCAATTTATTTTTAAGTCCTATGCCTCTTCCTTCCTGATGCATATACAAAACCACGCCTCGTCCTGCTTTTTCGATTGCACGCAAAGCGGCTTCAAGCTGATCCCCACAATCGCATCTAAGCGAATGGAATACGTCTCCGGTTTCACATGAAGAGTGTACCCTTACCAAAACGTCTTTTTTACCTTTGACATCGCCTTTTATAATCGCCAAATGAACCTCCTTTGTCACGGAATCCTCAAAAAGAACGGATTTGAAATCTCCATACTTTGTAGGCAAATCTACGGCGACGACTTCTTTTACAAGTTTTTCGGTTTTTCTTCTGTAATAAATTAAATCTTCTATAGTAATAATTTCAAGTTTATGTCTTCTGGCAAATTTAATAAGATCTGGCATTCTCGACATTGTGCCATCATCGTTCATTATCTCACATATTACGCCTGCTGGATAAAGTCCTGCAAGTTTTGCAATGTCAACCGCCGCTTCCGTATGCCCCGTGCGCACAAGCACGCCGCCTTCTTTGTAACGTAAAGGAAAAATATGACCAGGACGGGCAAAGTCTTCATGTTTTGAGGTTCTATCAATAAGCTTTTTTACAGTTACAGCTCTGTCATAAGCGGAAATTCCTGTAGTCGTGCCTATGCGGTAATCTACAGAAACTGTAAATGAGCAGCCTTTTTTTTCGGTAGGCTTGTCAACCATATTTTCTATTTTAAGTTTTTCCAACTGATTACTTTTCATCGGAACGCAGATAAGCCCTCTGGCGTGTTTTGTCATAAAATTAATAATTTCCGGAGTGACTTTTTCCGCAGCGCAAAACAAATCGCCTTCGTTTTCACGTCCGGGATCATCAACTACTACCGCCATTTTCCCTTTTTTTATATCCTTTAAAACGCTTTCAACTTTTGAAAAATTTTTTTTGTCTGATTTAATCATTTTAAATAAACTCGTTTCCTTTCAGCATCTCCAAAGAGATGCCTTTTGAATTATTATCTTTAGTAAATCTTTCTACATATTTAGCTAAAATGTCGGTCTCTATATTTACCAAACTGCCCGCTTTTTTGAATTTAAGAACCGTATTGTTAAAAGTTTCCGGTATCACAAACAGTTCTATATTTGAGTTCTCAACCTTCGCGATTGTAAGACTAATTCCGTCAATAGCTACAGAACCTTTGTCAACACAATGAGCTGCACATTTTGCATCAAGGGAAACCAAAATTCTGTAAAAACGATTCTGCTTTTCCACAATTTCTATTTTACCCGTTCCATCAACATGTCCGGTTACTATATGTCCCGCTATTCTTGACAAAAGCGTTAAAGCTCTTTCAAGGTTTACAATTTCATTAACTTTAAGAAATGAAAGAATCGTAACTTTATCCGTCTGAGGGCTGTAATCCGCTGTAAAACCACCTTTTTTAACTGAGACAGCCGTAAGACAAACGCCGTTAACGGCAATGCTGTCGCCTGTCGAAATGCCATCAAGTTTCGTATCTATCGCGATTTGCGAAGATGATATTCGTTTTACACAGCCCAAATCTTCAATTAATCCTGTAAACATTTTCTCACCGTACAATCTGACCTGTAAATAAAAAGTCAGTTCCTATTTTCATTATTTTTATATTTTTAAATTTTAAGGCCTCAGAAACCTTTTTCACACCTATCCCTCCGACAACCGACGGAGCATTTTTTCCTCCTATTATTTTCGGGGCGACAAACAAGAATATATCATCTACGGCTGCGGAAAATAAAGCCGAAGAGATAATTTCTCCTCCTCCTTCGATTAAAACTGTTCTAAGTCCGAAACTTTTGAGTTTTTCTACTATAACTTTAAAATCTTTTCTCGCTGCTTCGGCATTTACCGGAGCAAAAATAATATTTTTTTTAAACAGACAGCGGGGAATATTTTTTAATTTTTCATCATAAATGATTACTGTTGCAGCCGAGCTATCGACAATGTGGTAATTTTCAGAAATTTTTAAATTAAAATCTATGACGACTCTTACGGGATTTCTACCTTTGCCGTGCGATGTCAAACTAGGATTATCTTTTAAAGCGGTATTTGTTCCGACAAGCACGGCGTCATATACGCTTCTCAATTTATGCGTAAAATCTCTGGCTTTATCAGAAGTTATCCATTTCGAATCATAGGTATGCGCTGCGATTTTGCCATCAAGACTCATTGCGGCTTTTATTGAAACTTTTGGCTTTATTTTCAAATGCTTCAGATAATCTTTTAAAAGAATTTTTGCTTCACCGCTCAAAATTCCACAATATACTTTGACTCCGGACTTTTCAAGAACTTCTTTGCTTTTTGAAACGTTTGGGTCTTTTACGGCAAAAAATACTTGACTGATTCCCGCCTTTATTATCGACTGAGTACACGGTGGACGTTTTCCGTAACTGTTGCAAGGTTCCAAAGTGACATATAAGTCTGCACCTTTTGCTTTATCTCCCGCTTCGGTTAAAGCATTTATTTCCGCATGATTTCCACCAAAATATTCATGAAATCCCTTTGAAATTATTTTATTGTCTTTAACGATAACGCAGCCTACCATAGGATTCGGATAAACTTTGTTTTTTCCTTTTTTTGCCGCTTTTATCGCTTCCCGCATAAATATCGTCTTGTTCATAAAAATAAAAAACCCCGTAATTACAATTTCGGGGTAATGAAAAATTTATAATATTCTTCTTTTGTCCGGACTATACCGTCGGCATCCGAATTTCACGGATTCAGTCCACTTTTAAGCGGAGTCGCAGGCTTGAAACTTCATTTCTTTTTTAATGAAACCCTGTTTCTTTTACTGCCGGTAAGGATTCGGGAAACAAATTCCAAAGGGAACTTTGTTCCTTCACCTTCCCCGAAGACTTAATAATTAAACCATTTTTCATTTGCGATGTCAAATTTCAAAAATTTTACTGTTTCAATTTTTTACTTTCAATCAAATATAAGGGACGCTTTTTTGTCTCAGTAAAATTCTGCCGATATATCCCCCTAAAATGTCGATTGACACAAGCTTTGACGCCATTGCTATTTCTTTACCGCAGTTTCTCAATAAGTTGCTATAAGCGGTGTCTTTTTTTCTGGGATTTTTCTACAATCATTTTGAGCATACGGTCGATTAAGCCATCGTTTATAAAAAGCGATTGCCAAATTAAAACTGTTATTTTCTTATTTTAAAATAACTAAGATGTCTCCGTTTTCGCCTTCTTTAATAGTGTGGTAATATGTATCTAAAACTATTTTCATTTTATCTGAATCCATTTTTCTATCTTTATTTAAAATTATTTTTTGCTTACGATTGTAATAATGTTCAAACTTAAAAAAACCATTAAACGAATCACCTCCTAAACCCTCCTGTCCCCAAATGTTTTTTAACGAGGGATAAAGAAAAGCGATATGTCTTGTAACTTCTGTTCTTCCTATACTGCCTTGTATTTGCAATTTAGTCTTTGCAACCTCGTCCTTGCTTGTCCATATCCGCGATAAGTCATTTAATAACAATTCATTTCTAAAATTTGCATATCGTTCTTGGTCTGCCAAAACATTTCCAAAAGCAAAAGAAAATACAAGAAAAGAATAAAGCAAAATCAACAGGGGAGCAGCCATAAATTTTTGCCAAAGCTTATTAAAATTTTTCACAGTAATAATGCCAATTATTGCAAGAACCACGCCAATGCCTATCAAAGACCTTCCACTAAAAGAACTTTCCTTTAATATTAAAAAGTTCCGTAAGACAGAGGTATTGCAAGCGCCGCAAATAAAACGCCTGCTGCTGCGTCGGATAGAATAAACGACCTTTTACGCTTTGAAAAAATAACAAGAGATGCTATAAAACAAATAAACAGTAAAACCGCCAAAACGCTCCAAATGTCGTTTAGATAAGACGACAGCGTTTTAAAAAGCTTTATAATGTTATGATAAAGCCCACTGGTCATCTCGGAAAACGCAAAAATCTCGGTTTTTCTATATCCTTTTGGCATAGGCAGAGCACACTTAAAAATAAAAGCCGCAAAAAAATATGGACTGATAAAAATTAAAATTTTTTTCAATATATCCTTAATTCTTGCATTGTCTAAAAAATCTTTTAACGCCAAGCCTAAAATCATAACCAAAAATATGCCGTTTGCCGCCTGATAAGACATCCACATTGCTATTAAACAAACAAACGAAATTAAGAAAAACTTAATATACCGTAGAAAAAAGCGAGATGACCAGTGGGCTTTATC
>JAITIP010000002.1 GCA_031279415.1 Candidatus Endomicrobium procryptotermitis
ACGGCCAGACCTTTTATTTTTTTAAAATTTGGCGCCAGCTGGGGCTGTGTTCTTTATTCATAATTATCGTGGTCCATTTTTATAAAAATAGAAAAATTTTTACCCCCCCCCCCCCCCGAAAAATCTCGGAGAAAATCCTATCAAATGTTATATACCATTCGTCATCTGTCTGACTTATAAATTTTTCTATAAATTTATGCTTATCTGATTTATTAAAAAATTTTTCAAATTCTTTGGATTTGTTTATCCAGTAAGTAAACTGTTTTATAAATTTTTTTATTCTCTTAAAATTAAATGTTGCCAAAGACGCCATCAGATATAAAAAAGAACTTTTTTGATATTTTCTAAAGAGTTCTAAAGATACGGAATAATCATAAGCGCATAAATATACGTCTTTTATTTTTGTAAAATCAGTATCAAATGACCAATTACTGCTTATTCCTAAGCTAATTAATATTTCAGTTTGTTCTATTTGTCTTTTTGCAATAACATATCCTCATCTTGATTATCACCCAACCTGATTAAATCATCTAATGCTATAGGTCGATATTTTTCAATTGCATACATGAAACCTCCTCAGAACAGCTTTTATTTTTTTACCCAGTAAATACGGATATTTCAGACTTTTGCAAAGCAATAAGTAAGGTTTTGTATATCCTATTTCAAGCATCTTTTTTTCTATTAAGTTATTTTCATTTAGAGAAGATATAAAATATAAATGCCCGCGAAGTCCGTAATGACGCGACAGTATTTCTTTTGCATAGTAATTTACATCTATACAGCCGTTAAAAACCTTATGCATAAGAAGAGGTATTCCGTTTAAATCAAGCAGTATTCGTTTCTGCATTCCTTCAAGAGCAAAGTTATCATTGTAGCCCCTGTATGAAACTAAATATTCACAAATATATTTGAGCTTTGATTTATCTTTAAGAATTGATAAAAGTATATATGAATGAACATAAGCCGTACCTATGAATTCATCTTTACCTTTTATATTGTCCCATTTAGCTTTTAAAAAAATTGTAGAGGATAAATATCCGAGTATCCCTGCAATGTTTTTGATTGCTTTTAGATATTTTTCTATCAGATTATTGTCTCCAAATTGAAATACGGTTGACGCAATGGGATTCTTTAAACATTTGTAGTAATACATAAACTTCATATTTATATTGCATACTTTCACATTACATAAATAAATGTCATATTGAAATTGAAGTTCCTGTATAATTTTTTTTATGCTTCCACAATTAATTATATCATCGCTTCCAAGTATCCAACAGTATTTCCCGCTTGATATCTCTACGGATTTCAAATAGTTGTTATCCGCGCCCATATTTTTGTCCCAGCGGAAATATATAATGTGCGGATGCTTTAATTTATAGCTTTCTACAAGCTCTTTAGTGTTGTCTTGCGAGGCGTTGTCGCTTATGCATATTTCAACTTTGTCTCTGTTGGTATTGTCGAGCTGATTGATTATGCTGTCAAGAGCTTCTTTTAAATATTTTTCGCGGTTGTAAGCCGGTATACAGATTGAAAGTTCGTATTGCAAAATTATGTCTCCTTAAAAATATTTTAAATTTCCCAAATTGGGATTGATAAAACATTGTTTCCTATCGGCATGGCGTTTGGATACATGCAAATAAGCGCTCCAGTTGCGATACTTTTAGTTTTAAAACTTTTTAACAAATTGAAATTTTTAAAATCTTTAAAATCGGGCGTTGATGTTTTTTTAACTTCTACAGGGTATAAAACGTTATTTTTTTCTATAATAAAATCTATTTCTTTTTGCTCGTTTTCGCGATAAAAATAAACGCTTTCTTCTTTTCCATTATGCCAATAAGATTTCATTATCTCACAAAAAACATAAGTTTCTAAAATCGCGCCGTTCATAAGCGCTTCAGGGCTGTCCCATTTGGTAAGGTAAGAGGCAAGTCCCGTGTTCCATAAAATAAATCTTTGGCGTGTTTACAATTCTTCTATTGATGTTAGGCGTATATGGTTCTAATATATACGCAAGTCCGCAGCGGGCAAGCGTTTCAAGCCATTTTTTTGTAGTTCTAACGTTTATTTCTACATCAGACGCTAAATTGCTGTAATTTAACTGCCCGCCTGTGCGGGACGCCACTGCGCGTATAAAATCATAAAATTGAACTTCATTTCTAACACCTATATCATCTGCAGCGTCTCTTTCTATATAAGTTTTTAAATAACTTCTGTAAAAAGTGTCTCGGTCAACTTTTGAATTTGTAATAAGTTCGGGATAAGCTCCATTCCAAATATTTTTAAAAACGTCTATGGTTTTTAATGATTTGTTTGAAGCGCGTTTTATGATTTTAAAATCAGGAACAAAAGGTTCTGATTCAAACGGTCTTTTTATTATCTCTTTATAGGACAATCCGAGCATATCTATTATAGCCACGCGCCCGGCAAGAGATTCCCTTATGCCTTTCATCAACTGAAAACACTGACTTCCCGTAAGCCAAAATAATCCTTTTTGCTTTGGATGGCTGTCAACATAAATTTTGATATAGCTAAATAGTTCCGGGCATATTGAATTTCATCTATAATAACAGGCGGGTTGTAAACATCTATAAAACCTTTAGGGTCGTTTTTTGCAAATTTTCACGCTGATAAATCGTCTAAAGTCACATACTTTTGCTCGTCAGTTTTTAATTTGTCTAAAATATAGCTTTTACCTATTTGGCGCATTCCCGTAAGTAAAAATACGGGAAATCCAGCGGATATTTTTTCAATATACGGTTTGATTGTGCGTTCTAAATCCACATTGTCCCCTTGTAGAAATCTTGCACTATACTACAATATTATCACAATATTTTGTCATTTTGTCAAATGTCATTGCAAATTTACAATTGCAACTCCTCCAAACCCTAAATAATTTATACAAGTTCTATACACTATAGTATAGAAATTGCATAAATAAAAAATATTGATTGAAAAATCATCAATATTTTTATAGCTTACCGCTGTCGTTTATTATTGTCTGCTTGAATATTTTATATGTTTTATACGGCAAAGCTATGAAGGTCGTAAAAATGAAAGAGGCTATTAGTCCTAAAAGTATTCCGTGTACACCGTATTTTATGGATAGAAAGTATTGGGCTGTAATGCTTATCAATGCCTGAATAGGCACAAAAATCCAAAAAATTTTTAAAACGTTTATGCTTTGCAAAAATACAGAAAAGGTGCTTGTCCAGATTATTAAAAAAGAGTATATGCCAAACAGCATAAAAATGACCGTTGATGGCGCTATATTAGTATTTGGAGCAAGAATTTTTATTATATTGTCAGAAAATATATAGAAAAGAGCGGCACCTGCGGTAATTATGAAAAATCCAAAAATTATGTACTTTACAATCATTTTTTTGATTACTAGAAACTGTCTATTGACATTTAATTCACTAAACACCGGCCAAGCAGCCATGAGTACAGCGGAGTGAATAGATAAAAGCAGCACAAAGAGTTTATTTAAAATATTGTATTCGGCTATGCTGGCCGCGTTTATAGTCTGAGACATTATTATATAGTCTATGCCAAGCGTTGCGGCCGCCATAACGGCAAAGCCGCTGAATTTTAACGATCTTGTAATCAATTCTTTTATATCTGGATAATTGATATTAAAAATACCGGCAAAGGTTTGTCTAAAAATTTTTATAAAAGGTATTGCAGCAATGGTTAATTGTGGAACACTAAATATTAAAAGAGCTGCCAATACATTGCCTTTTACAGGATAGTATCTGTTAAAAAGAACTATGGCAATCATTGAAACGGTATTTGCCAAAGCAGGAAAGATATTTGATATATATCCTTTTTGCAATGCGTAATAGACTCTGTATACGACGTTTGCAAAAGCAGTCAATATGAAAATAAATCCGAGTATTAAGATGATATTTGAATTTTTCACCGATTCGTAATTTACAAGCAGCTTATCCTGTATTACTCCTGAAAAACACAGCAGCGCCGCGCAGGAAACTATAAAAGCCGCGCATATAACTTGCAAAGCGGATTTGAGATAGCGGGTATAGCTTTCATTTCTTGCACGGCATTCGGAAATAAAGTTTTGTAGAGAAAATCCTATGCCCAAATCGCACAAAGCAAACCAGCCTATAAGAGAATAAACTATAGCGTATGCCGCATATCTTTCTTCGCCTAGATATAGTAAAAGCGTCCTGACGCTTATTATGCCTATCAACGCCGTAATAATCCTTGCTATCCACGCGCTTGCGGCGACAACTAAATGGCGAGGCGGATTTTTTAAATGATTTAATACTGCTTTAATTTTCTTCATTTTCAATATTTATTAATAATTTTGAAGTCCAATCTGCCAAAAAAATGGGTATATTTATCATATTGGCGTCTTTTTTTAAATTATTTAATGAAAAACATATTCTATATTTTGGGGAAAAAGTTTTTTCATATACGGAAAGACTTTTAGATGCCGCATTTGCAGACGATTTAACCTCTATTGGAATAATATAGGTATTGTTTTGGATTAAAAAATCAATTTCAGCTTTGCCTTGCGACGTCCAATATCTAGGAATAACTTCAAACTGCGCAATTAATGACTGCAAAACAAAATTTTCCCCAAGAGCGCCTTTAAATTCTGTATAAAAATTGTTGCCCAACAGGATGGTGTCTGAAGGCAATTTAGCAAGTTTTCTAAGAAGTCCTGCATCTTTAGAATAAAATAGTATAAATTTAAAAAAAATTATATATAAAATATACTAAGTCTGCAATGCCTAACTGATAAATTTTCGGAATTATCCCTTGATGTCTTGTTCTGTCATATCAAGGCAATATTATTGCCAAAATATTAATTATATTCTGTAATTGCTTCTTTCTCACAAAGACAGGCAAAAATAGCATAGAATATATAAAAAGTAAAAGACAGCTAAAAAGTAATCTCTGCCGTCTTTGCGAGGAAGAAACTATGTTTCTGACGAAGCAATCTAGAAATTAAAGCCGAGTTATTGAGATAGTTTCTATAAAGGTCATCCGATATGGATTGCTTCGTCGGAAATTTTATTTCATTAGGCTAACTGTAAAAAAGTCTAATATGTGTTTGAACTTTTACATTACTGTACTTTTAATAACTTCATTTATGCAATATTTGCGTTTTTGTCCATGCGAGTGTTTTATTTATGCCTTCTTTGAAATCTGTCTTAGGCTGCCAGCCGATAAGTTTTTTAGCTTTTGAGACGTCCGCTATAAAAACTTTCTGGTCGCTTTCTCTTGGGGAGAGTTTTGAATAGTTTAATTTTATCTCAAGAGTTTTGTTAAGAAAATCAAAAAGTTCAAGAAGCGACAGGCTGTTTTCAATCCCGCCGCCGATATTAAAGACTTGTCTTTTTGCTTTGTCCATATTTTCTATACAGGAAAAATATAAGTTAATCATATCGTCTGCGTGCAAAATGTCTCTGACTTGTTTTCCGTTTCCTGAAATTGTGAAAGGCTCTTTTAAAATACTTAATTTTTGTTTAACGGCTTTTTGGCAAAACCAGCCTATCCAGCCTTGGTCGTAAGTTGCAAATTGCCTTCCGCCATACATTGAACCGTGTCGAAACACTATGGTTTTTAAAGCATATATTCTTGCATAGTCAAGCATATACTGGTCTGCGCTTCCTTTTGAACAGCCGTAGGGGGAATGAAACTCCAACGGAGTGTTTTCGTCAAATCCGTTCGGTTTTTGAACGCAAACATAGCGCGTTTCTTTTTCTTCATAAGAATATTGTCTTAAATCTCCGTATACTTTATTTGTTGAAGAATAAATAATTGACGTTTCAGGACAATACTGCCTTACAGCTTCCAAAATATTAAAAGTTCCAAGCGCGTTTGTTTCAAAATCAAGTCGCGGATTAGTTATTGACACAGTCATAGCAACCTGCCCCGCAAGATGAAATATTGAGTTTGGCTTAAAATCTTTTATAATTTTTGCCAACATTTCAAAATTTTTTATATCCTCTTTTATAAAAGTAAACTTCCCTTGTTCTTTAAGCCATTTAAGATTTTCATCACAGCCTTTTCTATATAATGCGTCTAAAATAATAAGTTCGTATTTCTGTTTTAAAGCATGTGCCGCAAGATTACTGCCCAAAAAACCGCAGCCGCCGGTTATTAAGAGTTTCATTTTTGGTATTCCTCTGATATTAATTTTTTTATCCCGTCTTCAAAATTATATTTTGCTTTCCAATTTAATGAAGAGGATTTGTTAACGTCAAGAAGCATTTGTGTATTTTCTTCTTCTCTGTAAGGGACAGCGCCGAAATTGAGCTTAATATTTGATTTTGTTATTTCTTTTATTTTTAACGCGGCTTCTTTTATAGATATTGAAGTTCCCGAGCCTATTTCGTATTCGCAGCAGTTTTTTGTTTCTGTATTTAAAACCGCAAGATAGGCGCTTACTGCGTCGTCTATATAGACAAAATCTCTTTTTTGTCCGCCCGCCGTAAGATTAAATTCTGCACAATTTTTTATACAGCTTTCAATAAGAGAAGGAATAAATTTGTTTTTATCGTCATAAGGACCGTACATATAGGCGATTTTCATATTGATAAAATTAATTCGGTCGCAAAAGTATGCGCCCCATTGGGCAAATTGCCGTTTTGAAAGCGTATAATGGTGCATCTGCCCTTTTTTTGTATGGGGAAGCGTCGTTGCGGAATTAATGAACGATTTGACTTTATATTTTGCGGAAAGCTCTAAAAGCTCTAAAGGAAAATGCGAGTTTGAATATAATATTTGCGCCGCGCTTTCATTTTTTCTGCCGTAACAGGTCGCAGTATGAATAACTGCGTCTATATTTTTATGATTATTAAATATCCGTTCAAGTTCAGTTTTGTCTATATCATAACTTATGATATAGTCCGACAGGGCTTTTATGCGACAAATGTCGGAAAAACTTCTTTTGAGTATTATTATATCGTAATTGCTTTTAACAAGAGCGTTTAACAGGCTGCTTCCCAAAAAACCTGTTGCACCCGTCAGTAAAACTTTCATTTAGATTCCTTTTGTCGATTGTATGTCATCGCATTGTTCTCAATAATTTTTTTATTCCGTCCTCAAATTTTATTTTTGCCCGCCAATTTATTTTTTCATTCAGCGATATATCTGCCTTGGATTCCATTATCTCGCCTTTCCTATAAGCGACGTTGCCGAAATTAAAAATGCTTTTAGACGATGTCAATTTTTTAATCAGCATACAAGCCTCTCTTATTGACAGCGTCAAACCGGTTCCTAAATCCAGCGTAATCAATCGGTTGTATTTTTCGGGGGGGGGGGGGGGGGTAAGTGTATTTTTTAAAAAAGCGTGTATTACGTCGTATATATGTACGAAAAATATTTGATGTTTTCAAAT
>JAITIP010000003.1 GCA_031279415.1 Candidatus Endomicrobium procryptotermitis
ACACCTTTGTTATCGCCGCCGTCAATGTCGTTTTCCCGTGATCTACATGCCCTATCGTCCCTATGTTTACATGCGGCTTGCTTCTGTCAAACTTTTCTTTTGCCATTTTCTGATCCTCCGGTTTAATTATGCTTTTGCCGTTTTTTCCAATATTTTGTCAGCAATCTGTTTGGGAACTTCTTCGTAGTGCGAAGGTTCCATGCTGTAATTTCCCCTGCCCTGTGTTAGAGAGCGCAAGGATGTTGAGTACCCAAACATTTCTGCAAGAGGAATATTGGCTTTTATATGTTGGACTTTATTTTTCGATTCCATATTCGAAATTTTTCCGCGTCTTGAATTTATATCTCCGATGACATCTCCCATATATTCTTCTGGAACGACAACTTCTGCTTTCATTATAGGCTCAAGTATTACCGGATTTGCTTTTTTACAGGCGTCTTTAAAAGCTATGGAACCAGCGATTTTAAACGCCATTTCCGAAGAGTCAACTTCGTGAAAAGAACCATCTATAAGATTTACTTTAAAATCAACAACGGGATAGCCCGCAAGAACGCCAGAAGTCATAGCTTCTCTGATACCTTTATCAACTGCAGGAATATATTCTCTGGGAATTACTCCGCCGACAATTTTGTTTACAAATTCATAACCTTTACCGGGATCCTGCGGCTCAACCGTAACAATAACATGTCCATATTGTCCACGTCCGCCGGTCTGTCTTATATATTTTGCCTCGGCTTCCTGCATTTTTTTGATAGTTTCACGGTAGGCCACCTGAGGTCTGCCGACGTTGGCTTGAACGTTAAATTCTCTTTTCATCCTATCAACAAGAATTTCAAGGTGAAGCTCACCCATGCCAGCAATAATCGTCTGATTGGTTTCCTCATTTGTTCTCACTCTGAAAGTCGGATCTTCTTCCGCAAGCCTATTGAGAGCATTGGCAAGTTTTTCTTCGTCAGCTTTTGATTTAGGTTCAATAGCGACATCTATAACCGGTTCTGGAAAATCCATAGATTCAAGCAAAATAGGTTTGTCTTCCGCACAAAGCGTATCGCCGGTTGTGGTATTTTTCAAACCTACTGCGGCGGCTATATCTCCGGCGTTTACCGATTTAATTTCTTCTCTGTTATTTGAATGCATACGGACTATGCGCGAAATCCTTTCTTTGGTGTTTTTGCCAGGGTTAAATACGTAGGAACCGCTTTCTAATGTACCTGAATATACTCTAAAATAGGTAAGTTTCCCTATGAAAGGATCCGCCTGAATTTTAAAAGCTAATGCGCTGAAAGGAGCTTTTTCGTCAACATCTCTGGTATCGGCTTCACCTGTTTCGGGGTTTATTCCTTTAAAAGCTGCTCTGTCAAGAGGGGATGGAAGATAATCACAAACCGCATCCAACATAGGCTGCACGCCTTTATTTTTAAAAGCCGTCCCGCAAAGACATGGGATTAATTTTATTTGGAGCGTCGCGTTTCTTATTGCTCTTTTAATTTGGGCTGCAGTCGGCTCTTTGCCTTCCATAAAAGCAAGCATAACTTCATCGTCGTAATCGGCTATCAATTCTATCATTTCGCCGCGCATATGATGCGCTTTTTCTTCAAGTTCTTTAGGTATATCGACAATGTCAAACGTTGCGCCCAATTCTTCGCCGCTCCAAATATAAGCTTTCATTTCGACCAAATCAATTATCCCCTGAAAAGAAGCCTCCGCGCCGATAGGAATTTGTATGGGAAGAGGAACCGCTCCGAGCTTTTCTCTGATATCGTTGACGACCATAAAAAAATCTGCGCCTATTTTGTCCATCTTATTTGAAAAAACTATTCTTGGAACTCCATATTTATCGGCTTGTCTCCAAACGGTTTCAGACTGAGGCTCAACGCCGTTTCCTGAGTCAAATACGACGACTGCTCCGTCAAGAACTCTTAAAGAGCGCTCGACTTCAACAGTAAAATCAACGTGTCCGGGGGTATCTATTATGTTAAACTGCATATCCTGCCATTTGCAATATGTTGCGGCTGAAGTAATAGTTATCCCTCTTTCTCTTTCCTGCTCCATCCAGTCCATAGTAGCGGCGCCTTCATGTACTTCTCCGATCTTATGAGTTCTGCCGGTATAGTAAAGAATTCTTTCCGTTGTTGTTGTTTTTCCTGCATCAATATGCGCTGCAATTCCAAAATTTCTAACCTTGTTTAATGAAAATTCTCTAGCCATTTTCTTCCCTTTTTTTCAATTTATAATTACACTTAATAGTGCCACAAACCATTTAGACGCTTCTATATTATTTAAGTTTTGCCATTTCACAACTTACCATCGGCGTATTACTTTTTTAATCAAACTCTCCTGCATTTTGTCTAGTAATTTGCCCATAAGCATTCACGGCACCATCCGTCAATTTAACAAAATATCTTTTTGTTCTACGAATCCACCAAACCCAATATGAATGATGATATTTGAGAATTTCCACATTCTCTCTTGCGGAAACCGTATCTGGTTTGCCTAAAATACGAAAGACCTGTGATTTCGTCATCCCCACATTTAAATTATTCATCTTAGTAGGAATACTTGCGCAAGAAACTATAAACAAAAAAGATAACAGAAAAAACGCGATTTTTTTCATATTTGTATCTTTTCAGCACAAAACCCTTATAAATATTAATTTCTATCCGACGTCTTCTAAACCCAAACAATCACTATTGCCGCAGCAACAAAAACTACCATCTGTAATGCGCAAAAGCTTTATTTGCCTCGGCCATTTTATGAGTGTCTTCTCTTTTTTTTATTGCTGCGCCTTCTTTTTTGCTGCCGTCAATTATTTCTTGAGCTAGCTTTTCGCACATAGGTTTGCCCGTTTTGCTTCTTGAAATTTCTATAAGCCAATTAATAGCAAGTGTGGTTGAGCGTACCATCGGAACTTCCATAGGAACCTGATATGTCGCTCCGCCTACTCTGCGCGGTCTTACTTCAAGAAGAGGCCGTATATTTTCTATGGCTCTGTTAAATACAGATACGGGATCTTCACCCGTTTTTTGACTTATTATATCGAACGAATCATACATAACAGTTTCTGCTGTACTTTTTTTGCCTTCAAAATTCAGTTTATTTATGAATCTTGCTATAAGAACCGAACCGTATTTTGAATCTCCATCGGGCAATCCTCTTTTTTCTCTTGGTTTTAACGCTTTGCGTGGCATTTTCTACCTCTTTTTCCTCTTTGTTTATTTTGCAACTGCCTTAGCTTTTTTGGCGCCATATTTACTTCTTGACTGCTTGCGACCTTCAACTCCTGTCGCGTCAAGAGTTCCTCTTACGATATGATAACGGACGCCAGGCAAATCTTTTACACGACCGCCGCGTATGAGAACAAGCGAATGTTCCTGAAGATTATGTCCAACACCCGGAATATATGAAGAAACTTCATATTGCGACGTAAGTCTTACCCTTGCGACTTTTCTTAAAGCCGAATTAGGTTTTTTCGGGGTTGTCGTATAAACTCTCGTACAAACTCCTCTTCTTTGAGGGCAGTTTTTGAGAGCAGGTGCTTTTGTTTTTTTTATGGCATCTTTTCTTCCATCTGCAATCAACTGATTAATCGTTGGCATTTTTGTTCCTCTAATAAATTTTATTTATCTTTATCTGCAATCATCAATTTAAGTCCAGTTCCCGCAGGTATCAGATGTCCTATAGAAACGTTTTCTTTCAATCCTCTCAGCGTATCAATCTGCCCTGACACTGCGGCTTCCGTCAGTATTCTGGTAGTCTCCTGAAAAGACGCCGCAGAAATAAACGAATCCGAAGATAACGACGCTTTTGTTATACCTAAAAGAATAGGGTGTGCGACCGGCGGTTTTCCGCCTCTTGCCTTAACTTCTTTTCTGTCCATTTCATATTTGTATCTTGAAACGATTTCTCCGTTAAGGAATTTGCTGTCACCTGAATCCATTATTCTCACATTGGACAACATCTGTCTCACTATTATTTCTATGTGTTTATCGTTAATCGTAACACCCTGCAGCCTGTAAACCTGCTGTATTTCGTTGACCAGATATTCCTGAACTTCTTTAGGACCTTTAACTTTAAGAATATCGTGTGGATTTACAGCTCCATCCGACAAAGCCTCTCCTTCTTTTACCCTGTCTCCTTCGTACACAACTAAATGCCTTCCGGCGGGTATGAGATAATCTTTTTTCATTTTCGTTTCGGGGTTTTCCACTTCGACCTTCACACTGCCTTTCGCCGTAGGCCCGCCCAGATGAACGATACCGTCAATTTCGGAAACAACAGCCGCGTTTCTAGGTCTTCTTCCTTCAAAAAGTTCCGCTACTCTGGGCAAACCGCCAGTAATGTCTCTCGACTTTGAAACTTCCTGAGGAATTTTTGCTAAAATGTCGCCGACTTTTATCTTATCGCCGTCATGAGCGACAAGAGTCGTTTCGACCGGCAGCGGATATTCCGCAACCGTTTTGCCTGCTTTTTTAACAACA
The DNA here is from genome assembly GCA_031279415.1 of Candidatus Endomicrobium procryptotermitis. Lineage (NCBI taxonomy): Bacteria > Pseudomonadati > Elusimicrobiota > Endomicrobiia > Endomicrobiales > Endomicrobiaceae > Endomicrobium > Candidatus Endomicrobium procryptotermitis. The sequence goes on from JAITIP010000003.1 coordinate 4,479, forward strand.
ATTCTCGGGCTTTTCCTGTCTGAAGGGTGCTCTATAACAACTCTTTCAATCTGCCCGGTAATCTTGGATTTTTCTTTCTGTAAAGTTACACCGTCTTTGATATCTATAAACTGAACGGTTCCGTCAAATTCTGAAATAATAGGTTTTGAATGCGGGTCCCATTTTGCTATAAGAACATACTTTTTCATTCCTGTAGCGGAATCGACTTTCACTTCAACTTTTTGTCCGTCCTGAACTTCAATTATTGCTCCATAAGGAATCTGATAAACATGTCTTCTGTGTACTGGAAATTCTGTATATGCAAGCTCAGTATTTCTGCTTAAAATTATCGTCTCGCCATCTCTGTTTTTAACAGTTTTTAAATTGTAGTAATCCGCCGTGCCATTATTTTCGGCATAAATCTCAGAACGCTGAACGACGCGGCTTGCAGCTCCTCCGATATGAAACGTGCGAAGCGTAAGCTGTGTACCGGGTTCTCCAATAGACTGCGCTGCTATAATTCCTACGGCTTCTCCAACTTCAACCATTTTGCCGGTGGCGGGATTTACTCCGTAACATTTCGCACAAACTCCGTGCTCGGATTCGCAAGTCAAAACACTTCTGATACCGATTTTATCGATACCAGCTTCCACAAGTTTTTGAGCTTTTTCCGGCGTAATTAATTCGCCCCTTCTTACAATCAGTTCGTCGTGAACAATATCTACAACGTTATCAAGCGCAATTCTTCCGACAACGCGCTCGTCAATTTTTTCAACGACTTCATCGCCGCTTTGCAATGTTCCGATAAACACTCCGTTAACAGTTTTGCAGTCGGCATCTCTTACGACAACGTCATGAGCCACATCAACAAGTCTTCTGGTGAGATATCCCGCATCTGCCGTCTTCAATGCTGTATCTGCCAAACCTTTACGCCCGCCGTGAGTAGAAATAAAGTATTCCAAAACCGTCAACCCTTCTCTGAAATTTGAAATAATAGGCGTTTCGATAATCTCGCCGACTCCTCCAGTAAGTTTTTTCTGCGGTTTAGCCATAAGACCGCGCATTCCGGCAAGCTGTCTTACTTGCTGCCTTGAACCTCTGGCGCCGGAATCCGCCATCATAAATATTGAATTGAATCGATTTTCGCCTTTTTTTAAAGTCTCCGTTTCTTCTTTTCTCATCTCATCAAACATTATATCCGCGACTTCATCGGTAACTCTTGTCCAGATATCTATGATTTTATTATAACGCTCGGATTCAGTTATAAGTCCAAGTTTTGCCTGTTTTTCGATTTCTTTAATTTTTGCTTTCGCGTCTTTAACCATTTTTTCCTTTTTAGGCGGAATTTTCATTTCATCTATAGAAATCGAAACACCGGCAAGCGTGGCGTACCTGTAACCCATTTTTTTTATTTCATCCAGAAGAACTACAGTTCTGTACTGGCCGAACTCTTTATAACATCTGTCGACCAAACCGCCGAGCTCTTTTTTTGTCATACTTTTATTCTGGTAACCCAAAGCGTAAGAACCATCTTCATTTTTTGGCAGATTCTCATTGAATATAACTCTCCCAACGGTAGTATAGTTCATAATCTCTCTGCCGTCTTCGGCTTTATAATTTTTCCATTTCGTTATATCTGACTGCTCGTTATCTTTAAGTTTTTCGTCTCTTATATTCGTAAGTCCGACGACTTTAATTCTCGCGTGCAAATCTATCTTCTTGGACTGATAAGCACTTATGACTTCGTCAACCGAAGAAAATATTTTTCCCTCTCCGGAAACTCCGGGTTTTTCTTTCGTCAAGAAACAGCTTCCCAAAACCATATCCTGCGAAGGAACGGCAATAGGTTTTCCTGAAGCAGGAGAAAGAATATTTCTCGTAGCCATCATTAAAACTTTGGCTTCAAGCTGCGCTTCAACTGAAATCGGAAGATGTACTGCCATTTGATCGCCGTCAAAGTCCGCGTTAAATGCCGCGCATGTCAAAGGGTGAAGCTGTATGGACTTACCTTCGACCAAAACAGGTTCAAAAGCCTGAATTCCCAGCCTGTGAAGCGTAGGCGCTCTGTTTAAAAGAACAGGATGATTTTTTGTAACTTTTTCAAGTATGTTCCAAACTTTCGCATCTCCCCTTTCAAGCATTCTTCTGGCAGATTTCAGTGTAGCATTTTCCTGTTTTATCAATTCTCTTATAATAAAAGGCTTAAACAACTCCAAAGCCATTTCTTTAGGCAAACCACATTGATGAAGTTTCAGATTTGGACCAACGACTATAACACTTCTTCCTGAATAGTCGACTCTTTTGCCGAGTAAATTCTGTCTGAAGCGACCCTGTTTTCCTTTAAGTGTATCCGATAAAGATTTTAGCGGCCTGTTTCCAGCGCCGGTTACGGGTCTTGTTCTTGAATCGTTGTCTATCAACGCATCAACGGCTTCCTGTAAAAGTCTTTTTTCATTATTTATCATAACGGCCGGAGCTTTCAACTGTTCAATATGCCGAAGCCTATTGTTTCTGTTAATGATTCTTCTGTAGAGATCGTTTAAATCAGACGTGGCAAACCTTCCGCCGTCCAAAGCGACCAAAGGTCTTAAATCCGGAGGTATTACGGGAAGAGCCGTAAGAATCATCCACTCAGGTCTCGTCTCAGAATTTAAAAATCCTTCAATGACTCTGAGTTTTCTGATAAGTCTGGCTCTTTCTGCATCAGACTTTGTTTTTTTGACTTCTATATGAATATTTTTTGCTTCTTCTTCAAGCTGAATCTCTTCCAAAAGTTTTCTGACGGCGGCTGCGCCTATATCAACTTTAAGATTATCGCCAAAACCATTTTGAAGATTTTTTATGTCGCTTTCTTCAAGAAGAATAAAATTTTCAGGTTTGGAAAAGTTTTTCATGAAAGGAATATCGTTCCTCGATATTTCTACTCTTAAATGCCCTTCATACTTTTTCAGAGCTTCGGGGGTTTTTCTGAGATCGTTAAAAACTTTGTCTTTTTCTATGTCAAAAAATTCTATTCTTATCTTTTTATCCGGTTCCGTAATTGAAACAGTTTCTCCTTTTTTAAAAGAATCAGAAAGCAGTTTCTTAATTTCACCGCGCTGTGAAGAATCCAAATCACCATAAAAATAAACGCTGTGCGGTTTAAAATAACATTTATAATAAGTGTCCCCTTTTTCAATATTTGCTGCTATCTTTTTCGCCACTTCATCAGCAGACATGCCGAATTGGTCAGCCTGATGTTTAACCAAAGCTTTAAGCTGCTTTAAAACTTTATTTGAATCTTCATCCAAAATCACTTCTTCAAAAATGATTCCGTCAAATACGTTTTTGAATTCTTCTTTAACTACGGGACTGCTGATGCCATATTTAAAAAGATCGAACTCTTCTTCTTTCAAAAGCATGCCTTTTTCCACAAAAGAAGACACCTGTGCACGGTCTTTAAGATTATCTGTTACCACATATTTCGTATAATAAATCACTTTTTCCAAATCGGAAATTTTCATATTAAGAAGAATTCCAATTCTTGAAGGCGGCTTTCTTAAAAACCATAAATGTGCCACGGGAACGGCCAAATTTATATGTCCGAACCTTTCTCGCCTGACTTTAGATTCTGTAACTTCGACTCCGCATCTGTCGCAGATTGTCCCTTTATGTTTAATATATTTGTATTTTCCACAATGGCATTCCCAATCTTTTGTAGGTCCGAAAATTCTGTCGCAGAACAATCCGTCTCTCTCCGGTTTGAAAGTTCTGTAATTTATAGTTTCCGGCTTTTTGACTTCTCCGTATGACCATGCTTTTATTTGATCAGGGCTGGCTACGGTAACTTTAACCGAGTTAAAATTCGAGTAATTGAGATTACTTGGTTTTTTCTTTTGGTTTTGAAAATTTATTTTAGTCATTTCTTGCTTACACCTTTAGTTTTTTCCTGTTTTTCTTGAGAAACGGATTCCGCTAAAAGTTCTACATTTAAGCCGAGAGCTTTAAGCTCGCTGACCAAAACTTTAAACGATTCGGGAACTCCAGGTTCTGATATCGATTCTCCTCTGATAATTGAATCGTACATTTTCACTCTGCCGTCAACATCATCAGATTTAACAGTCAAAAACTCCTGTAAAATATGCGCTGCACCATATCCTTCAACTGCCCAAACTTCCATTTCTCCGAATCTCTGTCCTCCGAACTGAGCTTTCCCACCCAAAGGCTGGCGTGTAATCAGTGAATAAGGGCCAGTAGATCTGGCATGCATCTTATCTTCAACCAAATGATTAAGTTTTAACACGTACATGACGCCGACCGTAACTTTTTCCATAAACGGTTCGCCGCTCCTTCCATCATAAAGAGTAACCTTGCAATCGTTGGTAGGCAGAGCTTCTTTTGCGTATTTGTCAAGAGCTTCTTCAAGCTCTTTGCCCTTTAATCCTCTTGCCGTTAACTCTTTTTTCTTTTCGTTTAAAATTTGAGCTTTCGCTTTTTCAACATATTCTTTTATCTGCTCTTCGCTTGCTCCGTCAAATACTGGAGTTACCATTTGAGTGTCAAGCGTTTTTCCCGCCCAGCCCAACATCACTTCCAAAAGCTGTCCCACATTCATACGGGAAGGAATTGCCAGAGGAGAAAGAACACAGTCGACAGGAGTTCCATCCGGTAGTCTAGGCATGTCTTCAACAGGAAGAATCCTTGCGACAATACCTTTATTTCCGTGCCTTCCCGCAAGTTTATCGCCGACTTGGACTTTCGTTTTTGAAGCGATATATACTTTAACTATTTTATTTACTGATACCGGCAGCTCGTCGCCCTTTTTAAATCTTTCTTTGTCATTTTCATAATTCTTTTTAAGAATTTCTTCTTTCTTTTTATATACGTCTTCTATTTTTGCCGCTTCGGACTTATTTGCTTTTGCCAACAGCTCTTTTTTATCCTTACGAAGCTTCTGTTTAGCGGCATCGTAAGCATCATGCATGTCTTCTTGTTTTTTCTTTTTTTCTTTTTCCGTAAGTTTTTCTAATCTTACAAAAGTTCTTACTGCAATGACTTTACCCGATATTCCAGGAGGAACTCTTAAAGAAGCATCTTGAACATCTTCGGCCTTTTTGCCAAACAACACTCTGAGAAGTCTTTCTTCTGGAGTTGTTTGCTGTTCGCCTTTAGGAGCGGTTTTTCCGACCAAAATATCGCCTCTTTGAACCATCGAGCCGACTTTTATGACTCCATCTTCATCAAGATTAAGCAAATCTTCCGAACCGACATTAGGAATATCTTTCGTTATTTCTTCAGGACGACCTTTCGTTTCTCTGGCTTCCGTTTGAAACTCTCTTATATGTACCGATGTGAATTTATCATCTTGAATCAGTTTTTCCGACAACAGCATGGCGTCTTCAAAATTATATCCGTCCCATGGCATAAAAGCTATGAGAAGATTTTGTCCGAGCGCAATCTGTCCGTTTTTCGTAGCAGGTCCGTCAGCGATAATCTGCCCCTTTTTTACTGTGTCGCCCAAATTGACCAAAGGTCTCTGGTTAATGCACGTATCCTGATTAGAACGCGCATATTTTCTTAAATTATAAACATCCGTTTCGCCGCTATTTTTCGAATAAATCATTATTTCATCTGACGATACAGAAACGACTTCACCTTCGGATTTCGCCACCACTACGACTACGGAATCTCTTGCGACTTTTTCTTCTATACCGGTAGCGACCAAAGGAACTTCCGTAACAAGCAAAGGAACGCCCTGCCGCTGCATATTGCAGCCCATTAAAGCACGGTTAGCATCATCGTGTTCCAAAAACGGAATCAATGCAGCAGAAATTGATATGACCTGCATCGGAGATATATCCATATAATCTACTTTTGCCGGCGGCTGAAATAAAAAATCATCCCATTTGCGTCCCTGAACCGAATCAATCAAAATCTTGCCTTTATTGTCAACAGGGGTGTTTGCTTGAGCAACAAAAAATTCATCTTCTTTATCTGCAGTTAAATATTCGATTTTATCGGTCGCTATGCCATTTTTGACTTTTTTATATGGAGTTTCTATCAAGCCGTAAGGGTTTACCCTTGCAAAAGTCGAAAGCGATGTTATCAAACCTATATTAGGACCTTCAGGCGTTTCAATGGGACAAACGCGGCCGTAATGCGTATGATGAACATCTCTGACTTCAAAGCCCGCCCTCTTTCTATTTAATCCACCTGGACCTAAAGCGGAAAGTCTTCTTTTATGTGTAAGCTCGGCCAAAGGATTAATCTGATCCATGAACTGCGAAAGCTGTGACGTTCCAAAAAATTTCCTTATCTGCGCGACAAACTGCGTAATATTCGTAAGCGAACGGGGCGTCACATTGGCTTTATCCTGATTGTTCATATGCTCTTTTACAAGCCTTGCCATCTGAACAAGCCCGATTCTTATCTGATTTTCCAAAAGTTCTCCGACAGACCTTACGCGTCTGTTACCCAGATGATCTATATCATCCAATCCTATTTTAATAGACTGTTTTCCTTCTGTAAATTCACTCTCTCCGTTATAAAGCATCAAAAGATATTTTAACGTAGCAACAACGTCTTCCCTTGTTAAAGTTCTTTTGTTGTCTGCCGGAATGGTGAGTTTAAAGTTTTTTGCGTAATATTCAAAAATTGGAACAAGTTTTTTTAATATTTTATATCTGCCGACCGTAGTCAAATCATATCTTCTTACCGATTTAAAAAGAAGCTCTTCCAAAAATCCCTGAGCTCTTTCCTGCATTATGAATTCCTGCGTTTTTAGTACTCTATATATATGATTAACTGCTTCTTTTTGACTTTTTATAACGTCTTTTTTCAATGTCAGAAGAATCGTAGAATCTTTAAAAACATTTACCGAAGTAAAGCCTTTTCCCTGCAGTTTTTTTACTAGCTCTTCTTTCAACTCTTTTCCCGAATCAGCAATAATTTCACCTGTAGCTTTATCGTAAATGTCTTCTGAAAGATATTCGTTGGCGAGATTAGAAGAAGGAGCATCAAGCTGAACTTCTTTGGATTCTCTGAAAAGACTTAAAATTTCTTCATCGGTTTCAAAACCCAAAGCACGCAAAAACGTGGTAGCAAAGATTTTTCTTTTGCGGTCAATTCTGACAAAAAGTATGCCGTTTTGGTCAAACTCAAATTCAACCCATGCACCTCTATAAGGAATTATTCTCGAAAAATATAAGGGCTTGCCTAAAACAGTAACCCTTTTTTCTTCGTCTTCTTCGAATATGACACCAGGTGAACGGTGAATCTGACTGACAACTACGCGTTCCGCTCCGTTTATTATAAATGTAGCAGTATCCGTCATCAAAGGAACATCTCCGAAGTATACATCTTGTTCGGATAATTCTTTTTCTTTTCCATCTTCTTTTTTATGCAGCAATCTCAGTTTAACTTTTAGAGGAAGCGCGTAAGTGGCATCTCTAGCTATAGATTCTTCGACCGAATATTTGGGCTCGCCAAAAGAGTAAGAAACATATTCCAATATCAAGCTTCCATCGGAATTCGTTAAAGGAAATATGTCTTTAAAAGCACCTTCAAGTCCTTGGAATTTCCTCTTTTCCGCAGAAACATCTTTTTGTAAAAATTCTGCGAAAGAATCTTTCTGCATCTTCAAAAGAAGAGGCGGCTCTATCGGTGCGCCAATCTGTCCGAAGTTTACTTTATTCATTGTATTTAAACCTATTAGAAATTATTGTTCATAAATTACAAATAAATATTTATTATACATAATAAATATCATTTGTCAACTGCTATATAAACCGATGCAACAAGCACATCAGCCTAGAAATCAAAACTACCATTCGGGAACAAATGCTCTTATGCATATTGTTAGGTTTACTTGAGTTCAACTGTTGCGCCCGCTTCGGCAAATTTTTTCTTCAATTCTTCCGCTTCGGCTTTTGCAACATTTTCTTTTACTGTTTTAGGAGCACCCTCAACCAAATCTTTAGCTTCTTTCAAGCCTAAACCACTAACTTCTCTTACCACTTTAATAACATTTATTTTATTTGCACCTGCGCTTGTAAGTACAACATTAAATTCGGTTTTTTCTTCTGCCGCCGGAGCAGCCGCTGCTGACACGGGGGCCGCTGCTGCCACGGGGACCGCTGCCGATACGCCAAATTTCTCTTCCAAAGCTTTTACCAATTCAGAAATTTCGATTAACGACATTCCTGAAATTGCTTCAATCAACTGTTCTTTTGATAATGCTGACATTTTACTATCCTCCATTAACGTCCCAGACGTTTTTTATTAAATTTATTCAAGTAATTTCTATCCTGTGGCATAACATTAACTGAGCCGCATTTTGGATATTTTTTCTTTCCATAAACAGACCTCAATTAAACAAACGAAATGCTGCCTCTTAACCCTCTATTACCACCTTTTTTCACAATTAGTACAAGTTGTACATCTCTCTAACATACCTGAAACTGTCCACTATCTTTTATTTGCCGAGTTATGCCATCTGCTTTTTTGCTATTGCATCTAAAACGGTTACCAGTCCTCTTATGTTTGCGGCCAACACGTTTACAAAACCCGTTATCGGCGCATTCAAGCTGCCAAGCATTTTAGCGATAAGAATTTCTTTTGAAGGAAGCGAGGAGAGTTGTGACACTACAGAAGGTTCTACGAATTTACCATCAAAAAAAGCCGCTTTAATCTTGAGTTTATCGTTGGCTTTTGCAAACTCAACCACGACTTTTGCTGGAGAAACGACATCTCCATTTTCAATTACAAGCGCCGTGGGACCTGTGAAATTATCGCCAGCGTCAATTCCCGCTTCTTTAAGCGCGATTTCGCTTAAAGTGTTTTTTACAACAGCATATTCACTGTTTAAAGGGCGGAGCTTGGAACGAAGTTCGGAAATTTTTTCTACGGTGAGTCCGTGATATTCAGTCAATATCATGCCCTTCATGCTCTTGAACTTCTTGGTTAAGTTCTTAACCTCCTGCTGATTTTTTAAATTTGGCATTTTTGTTCTCCAAACATCTAATATTGTTTATTTTCAAATTCTTTTACTACGGCTTCGGCCTTATCTGCGGCTTCTTGTAGAACTCTTATATATTCTTTTACATAAACGTCGGCGCTGTCAAAATAAGCTTCTCTGTTGCTGCCTTCGACTTTTTTGTACTTGAACTTAATGGATTCTGTCAGCCTGTTTGAAAGTTTTGATAATTTTGAACTTACTTTATTCAATTTAGAACTGTTATCTTTCATAGCTTTGTTAAAACTGCCTACAGACATAGAATATGAGCTAGTCACCATTATCGCAACCAACAAAACTACAACAAATGTTGACTGTACTATTTTCATAAAATTATCCCCATTAGAAATAAAAAACTTCTCTCAAAGACCGTAAAGAGAAGCATAAATAAAAATCTATTTATTTGTCTCGGCAAGATGGGAATAAGTTCCCTTTTTAATGTCTTTGACATCTTGCTGTCTTTGAACGTACAACACTGTGTGGCAGCCAAAAAAACTAAATATTTTAGGATTATATCACAAACTCAAAAATTTGTCAAACAAAAACAATTTGATTATAATTATTTAAAGCTTCACAGGGCTTTAATTTTTAATAACCGACTGTTTTCCCCTATGGAATTCTTTAACCTAAAAAGTGCCAAAGTGGCTTGCCCCTAACGATACCTATCTGGAGACTTCCTATCTTAAAAAAAGGAGATTTTCTCCCAAGTATCCTATGCGGCCCTTTTGGAAAAAGAAGAATTAACGGCACAGACTTTAAAACAAAGTTCTTTTAATTAGCCAATGACGTAAGTTGTTAAAGCTGTTGGAATTCCTTTTGCGCATCTGTTGTATCTAAGCTCAGATTTTTTTGGATTTGACAATATAAAAGCGCGATTTTTGTCTATTTTCACCAAATAAAAAACAAGCTTTGTTCACACTCTATTTTTTAGTTAGTTTCTTCTTAGTCTGCCGAATTTATAACCCACGCCAATACCGAGTCTGCTGTAGGTAAAGTCGCTTTCTTTAGTAGCATAAAAAGATCTTTCTTGCTTAATATTGCCATTATAAAAAGCATAAGTTATATCAAGAAACAGCCCAAACTGAAATTCCCAGCCCGTAACAAAAGCATAGTATAATCCGCCTGTATAGGTCTCGTTCCACCCCGAAACGTCATAGTTTGTGTCAATGTAAAACAAGTTATAACCTAAATTAAATCTAAAAAATAATTCAGGCACAGGTCTGATAGGGTTTGTTTGAATTGAAAGATAAAGAGGAAAAAACCAAAAAACATCGTCAACTTCAACTGAGTTGTATTTATATAATCTTGGAATTAATACTTCAAAACCGCCGCCGATTTTTAAATAGTCACCCAAACCGCCTATGCTTCTAAGATAATCGCCTGAAAAAGTGGCTGAAGTTTCAGCATCAAACGTTCTAACATCCTTTTGCTTATACTCCCCTTGAAAATCAATGCTCGTCCTTAAATTGAACTCTGCAAAAGCCGTTCCTGCCATAAAAGCTGCTACTGCTGCCAAAACAAATTTTGAAACAAAAAGATTCTTCATTTATACCTCCCATTTTAAATTAACTGCCATTATTTATAGAAATCTCCAATATTTTATATTCAAAAAAATTATTTCCAAGTATTTTGTTAAGGTCAAAAATGTTACTCTACAAATATTTCGACACGTCTGTTATTTGCTCTTCCTTCTGCGGTTACATTTGTGTCTCTGGGCATTGTAGGACCGAATCCTATATACATCATTTTTTCTTCAGCAATTCCGTATAATACAAATTCATCATATACGGCTTTTGCTCTTGCTTTTGACAACTCTTTATTAAGCAGATTTCCGCCTGTGGAATCCGTATGACCTTCTATTATTATGCGTTTATAATTAAATTGCTTGATTTCTTCCGCTTCTCTGGCAATGTCTTTTTTTGCTTCGTCGGTTAGCTCCGATTTTCCTACAGCAAAACTCGCCATGTTCAAACTATAAGATTTCAGTATGGGTTTTTCTCTTCTTTTTATTGCTTCTATTTTTTGTTCTTCAACAACTTTTTCATCCATCATATCAATATCTTCTGATCTCTGAACCGCCGGCTCGGGTGTCAGTATTGGTATCGACACCTGTGCAGGCTCAGGTTCATGGTAAGGTTCGCTATATTGTTGTACTCTATCGCTGCGGTCTGTCGGTTTGCAGAAAGTGTATCTCAAACCTACATTTCCATATAAATTTTGGTATCTGGCTGCGCCGTAATAATTTGCGTTGACAAATATTTTTAAGCCTTCAGTAAGTCTTAAAGAAACGCCTGCACCACCGCCAAGTTCAAGATCACCTTCTTTTGCACCTCTGGTTTTAAATGAGGCATTTGTTCCTTCAAAAACATTGTTAATTTCAGGCTCTGTCCCACTAAATAAATATTTAGCTTCAACATTGGCATAAAAATCTAAAATATCCTCTTCATATTGCAGACCGGCTCCTATTCTTCCCGCCGTCCTTAAATAATTTCCGCCTTTAACATCAAGATTGCAAATTCCGGCTGCATTTTCTTTGAAAGCACCGTAACTTGCATTGGCGAACTCAAATCCTGCATACGGTCTAAACTTTGTATTAAATGTAACATCGAGTTTAAAAGCTCCTTCAAGGTCAAAATTCAAAGTAGTAGTTTTAATTTCGGCATCTGCTGCAGCATTTATATAAGGTATATACCTTTTTGTCTCAAAGGAATCAAAGCTGAGTAAAGACAAAGCTTTTAATTCCCAATCTTTTTTTATGTAGCCTCCGTAAATTCCAGCACCGGTTTTTGTTCCGTCGGCTCTATTTTTTCCCTGTTCTATGGAATCATTACCGAATCTTCCGTATATGCCGAGCATTAAATTGCTGTCTTTCATAAATCTGTCATATCCAGCCATAAAACCTGTAGAAATATCTTTATAATCTCCCGGAGAATTGTCATTTTCATAGAAAGTTTCAATTCCGTGTTTTGCCTGCACCCATAAAGCGTTGCTTATAGTATGTTCTTCGCGGCAATGATTTTTTATTCTGTCGTATATCTCATTATTCGGACTGTCCGTCGCTGCATTTCTGATTACGTTTGGAAGAAAATATCCTGCTAAATATGTAAGTATTTCTTTTATGGTTTCATCCCCGCGCGATTCAATATCGGACAAAACAATATCCCACGGATCGTTGCTGTTTACTGTTTCCGATATTTTATCTAAAGCATCTGCCGCTTCTTGCTGATTAAAAGTTTCTCCTTCTATTTTTCCAAAATCAGTGGCATTTTTATTACCCAGTACTGCCAATGTAACCCAATTTAAATAAGCTCCGCCATAACTGACTTCAGGTGTTTTTGTTAAAACCGCGGGAGATAAAACATTTACCGCGCTGAAACTTCCTGTATAAGTTTCATAATTTATAAGTCTGTAGATTTTTTTCCTGAATTCCTCGTTGGTTATATGATCGGCCTTTACTTCCAGAACGCTTGATGTTTCGTTATCTAAATTTCCAGATATGATTATTGTATCGTTTGAACCTTGAAAAATATCTATAGCAAGCGTTCCCTTGTTATTCAATGTTTTCATATAAGCCGTATCGCTTATTTCGTTCTGCATATTAAATCTAGCGCCTATGTCATTATTTACTGTGCTTGCGTCCATAAGAGAACCTGCTTTAAGATTAAAATTCCCTTTTGAATTTAAATCCAAAGTGTCAAAAGTGCCGTAAAGATTAAAATCACCGGCTCCAGAAATTTCAAAGTATGTAGCCGCATTTGTGCTCCCTGAGACGCCGTCAACCATTTCAACCGATGTTCCCGCATCAGTATAGAAAAATGCTCTGCTATAGTTGTCAAGATATATGGCATTGCTTACTCCGTCTGCGGAATTGCCGCGAAATATGGTTTTAGCAGCGGCAGACGGCAGAGTACTTGAACGAAATACAGAGAAATCCGTGTCGTTTCCTTTTATATACACGGCTCCGCCTGAAATATTTGCATGGTTGCTTACAAATTCTCCATTTACTACCATGACTTCACTGCCGGCTTCAATGCTTATTGCACCTCCCAAAAGTGCGGCATTGCCATAAAAATATCCACCGGGAGTATTAAATATTACCGATGAATTATTTACCGCAACAGCACCTCCTTTGCCTCCAGCGGTATTATTCATAAATGTGGCGGAAGAAGAAGTCGTAAAGGTAACTACCGAGCCAGTCGTGACATATAACCCACCGCCATCGCGTCCAGCTCTGTTATTTCTGAATATCATATTGGCGCCGTTAAAATTCATTGTGCTCAAATTACCGGCATAAATCCCACCTCCATAATAAGCGACATTACCTTCATCGGCATTAGCTCCACCGACAAGAATATCTCCAAAGAAAACAGTACTGCTGTCTGCCCACAAAAAACCGCCCCAGCCGGTCGCCCCGGCGTTGTTGCCTTGAGCTGTCACCTTTGTTCGAGTAAAATCAGCATATGCATTATATGCTATATCCACGGCACCTGTGCCGTATCTGTTATTTGTCATAAAATTATCTTTAAATACGGTATTGTCTCCACGAAAAAAAATTCTAGCGCCATTTCTTACAAGCAAGGCGCCTACCGCATCTGAACTTTGGTTATCTTGAAACACCGTATTAGTTCCGGAAAAAGTAACCTCAGAGCTGTCTGTTACATACATTGCACCTGCTGAAAATGATGCATTATTTATAAAACTCGTATTTCCCGTAAAATTTATTATGGTTGAACCTCCGCTGGAAAATATAACTCCTCCAAAACCACTTGTGTTTGTTACCGAAAGTGCGGTATTTCCCGTAAACGTTGCCGTGGCAAAATTAATCGTGCCGGCAGAAACTGCCGATAAAAAACCTCCGTTTCCTACTGACGTATGATTGCCTAAAGCTTCCAATTCGCTGCCCAAAAAATCGGCTGAAGCACCAGCGGTAAGAGATATGGAGCCGCCGTTTTGCTCTGTGGAATTATTTGAAAAAATTATTTTTCCCGTAAAATTGAGAGATGAGTTATTTGAAGCATATATTGCTCCTCCTTCATTTGAAGCAGAGTTATTGTTAAAAATTGTGCTTCCGCTGACGTTTAATCTTGAATTTGTTCCTGTTATACTTATTGCTCCACCTGCACCTGTATAGTTTCCGTTGCGTACAGCTGCAGAAGTCAGCGTAACATTTATGCTGTTAGCAGCAATGGTCATCATATTCCCGATTCTATTCATATCAATATTTCGACCGTTTCCGGTAATTGTCAGCGAAGACGGAACGTTAACTGTCAGGGAATTTGAATTGGCTTTAATAATATCGCTTTGAATAAGTGATATATCATTTCCTATTAATAGATTTGTTTGCAACCCATTATAATCAATAACATCAACCGCAAAACCATCTGAATAAAGCAAAAAACATGCCACCCCAACAAAAAAATAAGAAATTATCCGTTTCATTTCATACCTCTTTATATATTTAAGTTTTTCCATAAAAATTACCAAAAACGCACAACCAAACGCATTGTGATTTTGAACTTGTATAATCTATTCTATGTTTTACCCAACTTAGAATTAAAATATAGCTAACTTGCTTTAAATCCGCACAATTTCTTTTTCTAAACAAATTTTTCGCTCTTTCATCATAACAATAGAACAAATTCATCATGCGCTTGATTGTAGCAAAATCCCTGATGGCTTTTTGTGCCGTTTGAAACGATCTTTTCAATTTTTAAACAGCCTTTTTCAACGATTGAAACAAAAGTTTCCACAATCTTGGCATATTATATTTAAATAAATATATTACAGAGATTTTCGGATTTTTCACTTATTTTTTATATCCTACCGATTGCGATAATATAACTTTCTGAGAATCTTTAAGATTTAAAAGTTTTGAAATTGCACCGGCATCCACATACGCCCTTACAACACATGCCAAATCCACAGAAGCACAATATAAATAAACGTTTTCTGAAACGTGTCCCGTGTCAACCGCTATCATCATCATTTTGTGTTCTTCATCTTCACCTTTCATTTTTTCCATATCGGAAACATAAACAAGATTTACGGCGGCTTCCGCAACAAAACTCTGTACTCCAGCAACAGCCCTTTTATCGCCTTCAATTACCAAAATAAGTTTATTTTCTTTAGGCGCATAGAGATATACTCCGTCTTTTAAAAATGCATATACCTCTATTTCCTGACAGTTCATGGCCGTCGGAGCAGTTCTTCCGCCTGAATCTTCCCTATTTATGCCGCCGGCGGCCCACAGCAGCTGCGACAAAGCCTGCATATCAAGCGGCCTGTCAGCAAATTCTCTTGAAGAATGTCTGTCTTTCATTGCCTGCAAAACGGTTTTACCTTTTGAAAAATCTATTTTTTGTAAAATTATTTCCTTTGCCGATTTGGTTTTCGCGGCTTTTTCCTTTGCCTCAACCGCTGAAAATATGCCTGCTGCAACAAACAGTGAAACGGTTAAAATAAACGCTTTCTTCATTTATTGGTTCCTCCTTTTGATACTTTGCCTTTTGATATTATACTCTTTTTTTGCGCTGCTATGAAACAAAATATTTAACAAGCAGAAAGTTTTATTGTACATTTTGAGTATTTTTGAGCATTTAAAGCATTTTTCATTTGCTTTTTTTTTTCTTCTATTATAGACTATTTATATGTATCTATTGCATTTATAATTGTTAGTTGTTTATTCTAAATGGATTTAAATATGAAAAAATTAATCTTTTTTATTTTTCTTTTAGTTTCTGTGTCTTTTGCGAATAAAAATGTCGATGCCGCAGATGCCATCGATTATTCAAGCCTGAACAGCACGATAGTATCGGCGCCAGGCAATCCTTTTATAAGTGATATAAATCTATCGACCGCGTCAATCACTTTGGAAGGAAACCTGTCCGTTATTTCAAGTAAAACAATAGTTTTTAAAAGTTCGGATATTTCCGGAAAAACTATAATCGACGGAGATAACGCTTACAGAGGAATTGTCGCAAATTCTTCTTCTAATTTGTCTTTTATGAATATAAATTTTCAAAATGCCTATAATCCATCAAATGACGGAGGATTTTTACGAATTACAGCCTCAAGCATTTCTTTTGGCGGCTCAGAAACATCATTTAAAAACGGTTTGGCATACAGCGGCGGCGCTTTTGCCGCTGTGGGAAATTCTTCACTACATTTTTCAAGCGCAGCAATCTTTAATTCAAATTCCGCCATTGAATATGGCGGCGCTTTTTATTCCAATAGAACCGTTTTGGTATTCGATGAGGAAACCCGATTTATAAACAATATTGCCGAATACAGCGGTGGAGCCTTTGCAGCGGACACAAATTCAAATATAACTTTTAACGGATACACGCTTTTTGAAGGCAATAAAACCATAGACAATAACGGCGCCGGATTTTTCGCTCATAGGTCTGACATAAATTTTGTAACGTCTAGATTCGAAAATAACGCAAGCTTTGATATGGGAGGTGGCTTTTACTCGGTACAATCTAATATAGTATTTTCTGGCAGTGCAGTGTTTGTAGGCAATTCGGCAAAGTTTTCCGGAGGCGCTTCGGCCATAGGCAGTTATTCCGACATACGTTTTGAAGACAATGCATTCTTCTCGTCAAATACGGCAGTAAACGGCGGCGGCGCAATTTTTATATCCACGTCAAATTTGTCTTTTGCAAAAAATACTATTTTTGAAGATAACGTGTCTTTATTAAGCGGTGGTGCAATTGCCGTGGATCATTATGCAACTGTGCTGTTTAACGGCGAATCTTATTTCAGAAATAACAAAACCGATGAAAACGGAGGCGCGATTGCAAATATAAATGCAGCTGTAATTTTAAGTTCAGCTTCGCATTTTGAAAACAATTCGGCAAAATATGGAGGGGCTATCTATATTTCTTCGGGAAATTTAAGTTTAAGCGATACTGTTTTTGACGGAAATACCGCTTCTAATACCGGCGGCGCAATTTATCTGGCAGGCATTTCGGCTTTGGAAAAAGCTGTTCTTACGGTAAACACAAGCAGCGAAACGTCTTTTATCAACAATAAAGCCGGCAATGTCAGCAATGCCTTATATCTTGGCGACTACAGTTTAGCCGAATTTAATACGGCAGCTCAAGCAGCAGTGCAAATGCATGACGCAATATCCGGCAGCGGATACAATTCCGAACTCATTTTGTCAGGCGCAGGTGAGTTCAATCTTTACAATAGTTTAGACTCTGTTGACATTACACTGGCCGCATCATCAGCCGTATCTTTTAATCTCAAAAACAATGCAAGAATAAATGCAGGAAAACTTACGATTGGTGATACTTCAACATTTAATATGGTAAACAATGCAGCCGATACCGTAAGAGTTTCCACAGCTGACATTGACGGAACTCTATCAATGGAAATTTTAAAAACGGGAAACCACGACCAAATAATATCTTCTGGCAAAATAAATATCAGTTCTTCTTCATCGTTTGAAATTACAACTAATATTACGGATAAGGCTTTCAGAAAAAAAACATATTTGTTGATCAATACGGCTGAAAGCATAAACGGGGTATTTGGAAGCGTTTCTATTACCACACCTACTTTTATATACACTCCGCTGATTAGCTACGGAGATCTTTTTAAAAATTGGATAACAATTACTTTACGCGGAGATAATTTTATCACAGATTTTGCTTCTTCTTTATCCGGACTCTCGTTTAATCAAAGGCAGACGGCAAAAACATACGACTCGCTTTCTTCGACAAGTTCCGGCGATTTGGACATCGTAATTTCACTCATAGACGGCATGGACGATAATGGTAAAAAATCAGCTTTGGCGCAGGCTTCTGGATATTTTCTTGCAAACGTTATCAGAAGCATAGCGGTTGACGTAGAAAACAATGAAATATATGACAGGATAAAAAACCACTGCATCTACGAAAATTCAGAAAACGGCATTTGGGCTCAGCTTAGGGGTGCGGCAGCGACATATTCTAAAGATAAAAATTCGATTAACGATTTTAATGATATTTCAAGCGGCGTAATGATAGGTTTTGACAGATTCATGGAAGATAAGAAGATTATGCTCGGAGCATATGGAAAGTACAATAATCATGATATCAAACAAGGTTCCAATGAAGCCGAAATAACGAATACAGGTCTTGGAATTTACGGAGGACTTATAGAAAAGAAATGGGAAGTTAAAGCTTTGATTTCTGGAGGGTATGACAGTTATAATACCAAAAGATATATCCCTTTTGCCGACAGAAAAACCAAAGCAGAATTTGATGGAACGACTTTTGGCGCAGACATAGAAGGAGCAATAAAGTTCAGAATTGACAAATATTTTAATATTAGACCATATATAGGAGTTGAAGCAAAAAACTCACATTACAACGGATTTAAAGAAAGGGATGGGGAAAGCTTAAGTTTAGAAGTTCATGGAAATTCTTATGTACGTTCCGCTTCCAGATTAGGCAGCGGAGTTGTATATGACAATAATATTTTCAGTTGGCATATAAACGCAGAAGCAAAATATCTTATGAGCGGAGAAGCTCCCGAAATCGAAAGCATTTTTGAAGGAAGCGACATAATATTCAGAAGCAGAGGTTCTACTGAAGGCAGTATAATTTTCGGAGCAGTTGCAGGAGTGTCTATAAGAGTTACAAAAAAACTTAAACTTTTCGTAAACGGAAGTTATTACGGAGCAGACCATTTCCAAAATTTATACGGTAATATAGGTTTGAGATGGACTTTCTGCTCTGAAAAGAAGGAAAAAATTATTAAAACTGAAAAGAAGAATAGTAGAAATAACAATTATGATCCGGCATTATATTTATTGTCTCCGGTTCCTGAAGAGCCTAAAGAAATGGACGCTATAATAACTTTTGAAGACACAACGACTGCATCGACAAAAGAAGATGAATATGACCCTGCCATCGAACTTCTGGCCGCACAGAAAGAAGTTCAGCCAAAAGAAGAAGATGAGTATGACCCTGCTCTTGAACTTCTTTCTGCACAGAAAGAAACTCAGCCGAAAGAAGAAGATGAGTATGATGCCGCTCTTGTTTTACTACAGCTTTCCAAAGAAGCAGAACAGCAGCAGCCTGACATGGAAGATGCAAAAGTTGTAGAACAGCAGCAAAGAGAAGCCGCTTTAAGAAGAAGCAAACCGATGCTTAAATCGTTCAGTCTGAATATGGCGAATTTTGCCGTAGGGAAAGCTGTATTAACCAAAAAAGCAAAAGAAAACATAAGACTTCAATCGGATGAAATAAAGAAATTTAAGTTTAAAAAAATAACAATCGAAGGACATACCGATTCAACTGGAAATGCGAATTTGAACAAAAAATTGTCAAGAGAAAGAGCAAAAGCTGTATTTAACGTATTTGTCAAAGAAGGTATTCCCGCCAGGAAAATGTCGTATATAGGATTTTCTTCACTGCTTCCCGTAGCTACAAATAGCACAAAAGAAGGAAGAGCACAGAACAGAAGAGTGGAAATATTCGTTGAATAAATAAGTGTCGGGCATTAAATCATTTTGTATGGTTTTGTTTTTTTTTCTTTATGGCTTTCACTGCATTTTTTGCAACTTTTCTGCCTTTGCACACGTTTTCGCTAAAGTTTTTTTCTATCTTTTTGGCTATTTTGGGCTTATTCACTTTGATAACCGGTATTTTCATTTTAACAATTTTAGCGTCACTCCAAAGTCTTTCGAGATTATATAACTGCCTGCTTTGTTCAGACATAATATGAACGACAAGCCCTCCATAATCCAATACTCTCCACGCGGCTGAGGGAGTTCCATCTCTCCTTAAAATCTTCATATCTTTTTCTTTAAATATTTTTTCTATTTCCATGCAAACAGCATTAATCTGCGGAATGGAGTGTGCAGTAGTAATGACAAAATAATTAGTTATTTCTGTCAAACTTCTCACATCAAGTATAATGGTGTTTAAGGCCTTTTTATCATCGGCAATTTCGGCGGCTTTTTTAGCCAGCGCGAGAAAATCAATTTTTGCCATTTATGTCCTCCTTTTTATCAAACTTATCATATATTTCACAATCTTTACCTATAAAAACGCTTATGGCAAAAGAATTTTTATTGTCATAGGAATTTATTATCTGACCGTTTCCAAGAATCTTGGCTATTTTTTTTGAAGCTCCGTAATTTCCTTTATAATTTTTTATTAAAGTTTTATTGTAAAAAGTTTTATTGTTGCTCCATTCTAAAACGTCAAATTTATTCTCCCTTAGTTTCCATGCGGCTTTTTCCGCCATTCTTGGTTTTCCTGACGCGTTTTTAATCTCTATAAGACCGTCTATTTTCGGTTCGGTATTTGTCAAAGGATAATATATTGTATAAAGCATGTCTGCGATATTATTTTTATCCGTTTCCATTCTTGCTTTGGCATACTTTAGCGGCAAATCGAAAAACATTATTTCAGCGTTATGTATTCTAAAATACATAATCATATTGGTAAAGGCAAGTTTTGAGATATTCGTATCGAGCAAATCATAATTTTTTCTTAAACATCCTATGCTTGAAAATAGCGAAGTTTTAAATGAGTTTAATATCGTTTGCGCAAATTCTATTTGGTTTAAGCATTGCAAATTTCTGTCTGTAAAATTCTTATTTGAGAGTAAATCTTTAGCCTTTTGATTATTTTGCGCCAGTTTAATCAAAGATTCAAAGCTTGCCGTAACGTAAAAGTCCGGCACAAAACTGTTATTTGCCATCTCAAATATATCCTGATAAAAGTTTGTCAGCGCAAGATTTAAATCTTTTTCAGAAGTTGCATAAAACGAGTGTTTAAGGCTTCTGGCTTTTACATTTTTCTTAAAAACTACTGCTTCGGGGTTTATCGAAAGAATTTTTAAAAGTTTGTTTTCCCTTTCATATAACACGAAATAAGATTCTATGGTTTCCGGAAGAAATTTTTCTGTCCCATAAAAAGTCAAAACAAACTTTATAGGCTTGTTTCCTATAAGAGCGCTTGTAAGAGGATGCGTTAACGAAAAATAGATAAACAAAAAAACAATCGTAAGGAATGCGCTTATTACAGCAAAGTTGCTTATAAGCAATACTCTTTTAATCTTTTTGCGCATAATAATTCCATGTCTCGATTGTCTGCGGGCACAGCCATTTGCCGCAGCCGATGACATACTTTATTTTATTTGACAGAACCCGCATAAACGCCGCGTCAATATCCATCTTGGCAAGACTTCTTAGTTCGTCGACGCCTTTATATTTTCTGTCATACGATACGGCGTCCGATACGAACAATATTTTTTCTGCAATGCTCATCGACGGTCTGCCGAGTGTATGGTATTTAACCGCATTGAGTATTTCTTTATCTTTTATTTTAATTCTGTCTTTTATAATCTGTTCTCCGGCGAAAGAATGCAAAAGCTGCGGAGAATATTTTGCCATCTCTTTAAAGTATTTTATTTCTTTGCCGCGCTGTTTTAAAAATTTTACCAACTCTTTATCGTTCATAGACTTCGCACAATCGTGCAGCAAAGCCGCAGTCTGAATTTTTAAAACATTTGCTTTTTTTATTGAGGCAAGTTCAACAGCAAATTTAGAAACATAATAGGAATGTTCAAAACGTTCAGGAGTTAAATTGCCAGACAAATATTCAAAAATCTTTTTTTCAAGGTTTTTCATTTATATAATTTGTTCTCTCTTTAGAATTGCAGGTATTTTGATTAAAGCTTTTATTTTATCATTAGCTGCTTGACTTTGACAGATATGTTTGGATTTATTTTATAGATTATTTGGCAAAATAATATAAGTCATACGCAAAAGCTGCGACTCTTAACCATTTATTTTTTCTATGCTTCCGCTTTCCGCCCAGCCTGACAATTCTTCTGATTTGGATTTTGTGCTTATATAAGTCCATCCGTTATTTTCTCCTAAAACATAAACTTTGTGACCCTGCAATAAGTTGAAAATTTCAGGATTATTAATTCCGGGACCACTTCTTACAGAAGTATCTTTTAAAGACACAGCCGTTATATTGAATATTTCATTTTTTATTTTTACGGATATTATCACGACAGATAAAATCAGAAACGGAAAAATGCATAATATTACGGTTTTAAATATTTTTCTTTTATTTATAATATAGAGTGCCGCCAAAGATAAAATAATAACGAAAAAAACGGCAGTAATAACGGTAAAATCATTTAATGAGCTTATATTTACAATACCGTTTAAAAATCCGTACAAACCTCGTTCTTCCTGCACGCCGGCCTTTATGCTCAAAAACCGCTTGTTATGTTTAATATCTTTATCACATGGTTTTAAAAGAAAAGCTTTTTCAATATTTACAACCGCCTTGCCAAGCTGCCCGTTTCTGTAATAGGCGTTTGACAAATTATAATAGACAGAAGGGTCGTTAACTTTTTCGATTTGGACAAGCGTTTCATATAATTCTATCACTTTGGCGTAATCTCCGTCGACAAAAGCGTTTTCAGCCGTTTCAAGCAGCTGCGAATATTTGTCTGCACCGAAACACGCCGCCGGCAAAAGTAAAAATAATAAAACTGCAAGTTTTTTCATATCACTGTTTCCTTAAAACGTTTAATATTTCTTTCGTTTGTTCTAAAACTTTTCTCATGGATTTTTCATCCGATTGAACGGAAGCAAACCTGTAAAAATTTATCAAATTTAAAATTTCTTCGACTGCTTTGATTTTATCATCGTCAAATCCGAAATTCTTGAGATTTTCCGAAATTTCCGAAACTGATAATTTATCGGAAGGTATTGCAGTAGCAGCGGTAATTGCCGACAACAGCCCTTCATATATGCTTTCGTAAAAATCGCGGGATTTTTCTTTGCTTATTTTCCCTTCGGCGCTCAGAATACATTTTTGTGAATATTCGTACGCTTGCATTCTCAATCTTGCCAACGGATTATTGTTTTTCTTTTCAATATAAAATTTAAAAAACAGCGCAAATGCAAAAAACAAAACAAAAGGAGCAAGAATTATCCAAAAAAGCCCAGTTTTGACAAAATAATATCTTTTAGAGAATTTTATCTTTTTTATCTGCTTATTATAATTAATGTCATTTTGAATTTTTAAAATTCCCGAACTGCCGCTTGCATCTATATTTTCCGGATTTACCACTGCGGCACCTTCAACTTTAATTTTTAGCGACTGCGTCTGCGCAGAAGAATAAGTTTTTTTTGCAGGGTCAAAAAATGAAAGTTTTAAAGGTTCAATAGTTTTTTCACCCGGGGTAAGCGGCAAAAGTAAAATTTGAAACTCTCTGGAATCTTCCGCGACATTGGAAGAGACAGTATCGTAAACTTTAAAATCTTTTGTCGGCTTGAAATCAATGCCGCTTACACTTTTCATATTGCCTTTCCCTGTAACCTTTACCGTCAAAGTAACAGGTTCATCAGTATGGACTTCGGTTTTATCAGACGCAATGGAAATCGTAAAATTGCCGACAGCACCTTTAAAATTCAACGGAACGTTTTCTTTAGGAAGAGGCAAAACGTTTAATGTAACCGCATCCGATTCAAGCATTTTTTCTCTGCGCTGCCCCATATTGATAAACAAGCTAAAAAAATCATCTATGTTTCCAGGAGAAGAAAAATCCATAACTGCAATTTTAAGTTTTGCTGGGCTTATCGTAATTTTTCCGCTTTCTATAGGATAAATAGTAGTTTCGATTTCGTTTACCAGATAGTTTACGCCGTCAATATTTTCATAACGGTTGGAAGGTTTTGAAGAATCGTTCCAGAACCCTTTGAAGTCCGGCGGGAAATATTCTGGATTTGAAACTAAATCCATATTTGTATAAAAGCTGAATTTATATGTTACCTTTTCATTTACGTAAACAATTTTTTTGTTTGTCGAAGCTTTTACAAAAACATTTCCTTTTATATTTTCAGCGATTCGGCTTGATGGACTTGCCTGCTGTCTTGCGGTCTGCTGCACCTGTGCGGATTGTATTTTAGCAGCCTCGGTAACTTCAATATTTATAGATTCGGTAAAATAAGTTTTTTTATCATATTCTATTTTTGCGGGCGGGATAGTAAAATTACCTATTTTTTTCGGGGCAAGAGTGTAAGTATATGTTATTTTACCACTTCTTTTGCCGTTAATAGAAGAGATAGTTTGCGATTGCCCGCGTCCATAGCTGTTAAAATCGGCAAGCTCTTCAAATGTAGGTTGTGGAAGTTTTGCATCTTCGCCACTTACCATAAGCGAATAAACCAAATACTCGTTTAACGCTATTTTATTTTTGTCTACGCTTGCGGTAAAAGTTATGTCACCCGCATATACATATGCGCAGCTTAACATCAAAAAAATAGATAAAAGGGGTTTTAACATTTTACCAGTCCTGTTCTCCTCGTTCGATTACGGGAGTTAAAGTTTTGTGTCTCATTTTATCAGATTTTTTATCGGATTCATTATAATAATTTAATATTGTATCAATATGAGTGTAATCTGTTTTATCTTCTGGCAGTTTTTCGTCTTTTTTTTGCTGCGCCATAGTCCCGCGTTCTTTTTGGGCTTCTAGTTCGAGCTTTTCTTTTTCTTTCTCCAGCTCTTTTTTCTCCGCTTCTAAAGATTTGCTTTTTTGCTGCTGCTGAGATATCTTCTCATCATTGCGCTGTTGTTGTTTTTGAATTTCTTTTTGAAACTCTTTTTCTTTTTCTATTTCTTTTTTAAGCTCCTCTTTCTTTTTTCTGTTTTCTTCGCTGCCACCCTTTTTGTCCAAATCTTTCAGCTGCTGTTCAAGTTCTCTTTGTTTAAGCTGCGATGAGGCTTTTTGCCGCGACAATTCTTCGTTTTGTTGTTTTGTATTCATTTCATTATATTTATTTTCTTCTCTTTTTAATTCATTTTCTTTTTGTTTACGGGCATTTTCTTCTGTTTTTTCTTTTGTACTCATATTCTTATTTTTATCCGCTGCCTGTTGTAGTTGCCTTTCACGCTTTTGCGCATCTTTTAGCTGTCTCTCAAGGTTTTTCTCTTCCTCCTGCAGCTGCTTCATTTCATTCACAAGTTCCTGCTGATTCTGCTGCTCCTGTTGTTTTTGTCCGCCGCTCTCTTTTTCCTGCAAATTTTTGGACTTGGCTTTATTTTCTTCCTGCTTTTGCTTATTTTTATTCAAATTCTTCTTAATATCTTCTGAATTTTGCTGTTGATTCTTCTGTTCTTTCATCATGTTGGCGATAAATTCAAGATTGTATTTTGCGTCTCCATCATTAGGATTGATTTTTAATGCTTCTTTATAAGCTTTTTCTGCTTGTGCATATTCGCCTTCTTTAAATTTGACATTGCCCATATTGTAAAAAATTTCAGATTTATCTTTATCGGGAAGATCACTTCTTTCAAACAAACTGTCATAGAATTTTTTTGACTGCTCAAAATTTCCGTTTTTATACGACGCTCCTGCTGCGTTTTTTATCATATCGATATTGTCCGGATATTTTTTTGTTTCATTGTCCAAAATTTCTGACGCTTTATCAAATTTCCCTTTGTTAAAAGCGTCAACAGCCGTATTATTCTTTTTTATACTTTTGAAAGATATAAAAAATAAAAGCAGTAAAGTCAATAATAAAATGATAAGAACAGCTATTTTAGTTTTCATTTTCTATTTTTTACGGTTTTAGGATAAAACATCTCTATAACAAATGCCGCCAAAGCCAGAAACAGAAATATCTGAAACCTACTGCGTTTAGCGTTCTCTTTGATTTTACCCTGAATATTTTTATCAAGCCCTTTAATTTCGTTTATAACTGCCGGCGCAATATCTCTACCGTCAGAAATTTCATAGTAGTTGCCACCGGTTTCCAAAGATATTTTTTTCAGCAGTTCCGAGTTTAATTTGCTGATAACCGTTTTACCGCGTTTATCGGACATATATTTCACAAGCGTACCGGAATCCGTTTTTACGGGTATAGGCGCACCTTGATACGTTCCTATTCCTACTGATATTATCCTCAATTCGGATTTTTTCGCCAACTCAACGGCTTCTTTCGTTTTTTTATCGTGATCTTCACCGTCCGTAATCAAAATCATAACTCTTGAATTTGAAGAATTCTCACCAAGAGTTTTAACCACAAGATTTATGGGAGAACTGAACTCCGTTCCTCCGAATGGCAGAGAATCCGTATTTACTCCCTGCAAAAACATTTTTATCGCTTCGACGTCATAAGTCATCGGACACTGCCACATTGCCCCTGCCGAAAATACCATTACACCGATTTTATCGCCTTCGCATTCTTCCACGATTCTCGATATAAGCATTTTCGCTTTTTCTATTCTGGATGGTTTTATATCTTCGGCAAGCATGCTTTTTGAAACGTCCAAAACCGCTATAATCTCAGAACTCATTTTTTCCACTTCTATTTTTTCATCCCCGTACTTAGGCTCAGCTGTCGCAGCAATAAGAAATACAAAACCCGCCAGCAAAAAAACATTCTTAATCACATAAGCTTTAAAATTCACATTGCTTAAAATCGCAAGATTGTTTTTGCTTATCAGAAATCCCAAATCCTTTTTCCTTTTTTTCAGAGAAAAAGCCAAAAATAAGGCGGCCAAAGGGATAAGCAGCAGCAATAATAAAAAGCCTTTATCTGCAAAAATCATGGGAGTTTCCTCAATACCGTGTTTTCCAATAACATAATCAAAAACAATAATGCCAGAGCTGCAAGAGCCAAATTTTTATAAAGTTCTTCATAACTTGTAAATTTTCGTACTTTTATATCGGTTTTTTCGAGATCATCTATTTGTTTCATGCTTTCTTTAAACGATTGTATATCAGTCGCTCTGAAATAGTTTCCTCCTGTATTTTCGGCAATTTCTTTTAAAGCATTTTCATTTAAACCAGAGCGGTTATCCCTTATCTGCCTTTTTCCAAAAAAACCGTCGTCAATTTCATAAATCGCTCCTTCAAGGCTTCCTACGCCTATTGCGTAAATCTTTATGCCGTAATTTGCCGCAATTCTAGAAGCCGTAACTGGATCTACTTCGCCCATATTATTGTTTCCGTCAGTTATCAGAATAACTGTTTTCCCTTTAGCTTTGCTGTCTTTTAACCTATTTACCGAAGTTACTATCGCGGAGCCTATTGCCGTGCCGTCAAGATGTATATCTTCCATACTGATTTTTTTTATAAAATTTAAAAGAGACTCTTTATCTGTAGTAAGCGGACATTGTGTAAACGCAAGTCCTGAAAAAACCACAAGCCCTATTCTGTCGTATTTTCTTTCTTTTATAAAATCAGCTGCTGTATTTTTGGCGGCTTCAAGCCTGTTTAAAGGTTTGAAATCAATCGACCTCATGCTACTTGAAATATCTAAAGCTATCATAATGTCTATGCCCTGCTCTTTGCTGTCTTCAAAGTTTATTCCTTTCTGCGGTCTTGCCAGAGCCGCAATTATAAGAGCAAACGATAGATATTTTAAAATTTTTAATGTTTTATAAAAAAGAGCTTTTTTTGACGGTTTTTCTTTTTCAAAAATTATTCCGCGCGTAAAACGCACAAAGGTCTGCATACTTCCTTTGCCAAAAACCGAAGGAAGCAGAAATAACAAAAATAAAAGTAAAAATTCTGGATTTGCAAATCTCATATCTTTCTTATAAATTCCTTTGTTTTTTCTAGACTTTCAATCATGTCATCTTTTGAAAGTTTCAGTCCTGCATATCTCGCAAGATCAAATATGCCTAAATAATGCTTTATATCTCTCTTAGTCATTGAAATAGCGACTATCTCTTCAAGCTTTTTTAGCAGTTCAGCGGAAGTCATCTCCATGGCATTAAATTTGTATTTTACAGATATATATTTTCTCAATATCTCTGCCGCTCTATAATAAAAAATTCTTGCTTCGCCGTTTTCTATTATTCCACAATGAAGCAGCTCATCAAGAAGATTGAGCGCTTCAAGCTGCGGATTGAACTCAGCGTTTTCTTTGGCAGATTTTTTCAAAACATCTTCTATGATAAAAAATAATAAAATACCGATAAAGATTATCATCACGGCAATTCCAGCGGCATACGCTGGTTTTATCGCAAGTTTCTTAAGAGGTTTTATATCTTTTATATCTTTTCCCCCATCATTAAGCATGCTGTTTATAATGACCTGCGATTGTGGCGTAAAAAACATTCTTTTACTTCCTGATGCATTTATATATGTTATTCCCACAGGCTCTATGTGCAAAGT
The DNA here is from genome assembly GCA_031279415.1 of Candidatus Endomicrobium procryptotermitis. Classification (NCBI taxonomy): domain Bacteria; kingdom Pseudomonadati; phylum Elusimicrobiota; class Endomicrobiia; order Endomicrobiales; family Endomicrobiaceae; genus Endomicrobium; species Candidatus Endomicrobium procryptotermitis. The sequence goes on from JAITIP010000003.1 coordinate 32,605, forward strand.
GCCGGTTTTATAAGCTGCTATATCAAAAGTTATAAGATATATGTTCGGTTTTTCAGAAATATGTTCAACGGAGAATCCTAATATGTCAAAATTTTCAAAAATTATCTCTTTATTTGTGGCTATGTAAGCGTTTTCCGGTAGTTCGGCTTTTATAGTAAATTTTATAATATCTCCGATATATGACTCCTGCTTGTTTAAAGACGCGCTGACAACAGGCTCCAAAACTGACGCAAAAACGTCTGCTTGCGATAAAAATAAAATAAATAAAAATATTTTAAATAATGTGAACAATGTTTTTTTCATTTATCTCTATCCCAAAGTGCTGCGGCGTTCCCTTTCTTTAAAAAATTTTATTAGAGGTCTAATATATGATGTTGCCGTGTTTAAATTTATTACGTCTAGTTTGGCTTTTTTAAATATAGTTTCCGCGGCTTTGTCTAGAGCGGCGCTTTTTTCTTTTAATAGATTGTTGTCATAAAAAGTGTCTATGGTAAAATATTTTTCACTTTCGGGATCGTACATTTCAACAAGCCCGACATCCGGCAAAGCGCTTTCTTTATCATCGTTTATTTTTATGCATATCAAATCATGCCTTTTGGCTGTTATGACCAAATCTCTTTCATAGCCTGTATCATGAAAATCGGATATAAGAAAAACAACGGCTTTTTTGCGCCAGATTTCATTTATGGCTTTTAGCGCCACAGAAAGAGAAGTTTTGCGTCCTGAAGGTTCAAAGTCGAGAATTTCCTTTATTATTCTTAAAATATTGTTTTTCCCTTTTTTTGGCGTGACTATCTTTTCGACTTTATCTGTAAAAGAAAGCATTCCAGCTCTGTCATTGTTTTTTAATGCAGCAAACGCCAGCACCGCGGCTGCTTCGGCCGCAATTTCCGATTTAAGTTTATCGGTGCTTCCAAAATGCTGTGACGCCGAAAAATCTATAAGAAAAATTACAGTAAGTTCCCTTTCTTCTGAGAAAAGTTTTATATATGGCTTTCCATGACGTGCGGTAACATTGCGGTCGATATTTCTTATGTCATCGCCGACTTGATACTCTCTGACCTCCGCAAACTCAATTCCCTGCCCTTTAAATACACTTTGATATTGCCCGGCAAAAACTTCATTTACCAATTTATTCGATCTTATTTCAAGTTTACGGATTTGCTGTTTTAAAATTTCTTTGTCTATCATAATTTTTTAATGTATATTTTCGATATTCAGGATACTTTTTAATTTTAAAAATACCGGCAAACCGTCATAGCCATAATCTTACTAACTTAAGGAACCTCGACGCCACCAAAAATTTTTTCAATTATATCATCAGAACTTACAGAATCGGCTTCTGCTTCGTAGGTTACAAGAATTCTGTGCCTTAAAACATCCGGACCGATAATTTTTATATCTTCCGGCATTACGTATGCTCTTCCCTGTAGAAATGCATAAGCTTTTGCCGCAAGCGTAAGATTTATAGTAGCTCTTGGGGAAGCGCCATAAGCAATCAGATTTTTTAATTCGTCAAGTTTATATTCCTGCGGTTTTCTCGAAGCAAAAACTATATCTATAATATAATTTTTGACTTTATCATCAACATAAATACGTTCTATAAGATTTTTAGCTTCCTGAATTTCAGCTATTGAAACTATCGGTTTTATATCGTCAAGTTTATGCGTCATCCTTTCAAGTATCACTTTTTCATCTTTTTTATTTGGATATTCAACTTTCAGCTTAAGCATGAATCTGTCGACCTGTGCTTCAGGCAGAGGATACGTTCCTTCTTGTTCTATCGGGTTTTGTGTGGCCATTACAAGAAAAGGGGCAGGCAGCGCAAAAGTCGTATCGCCGATGGTAACTTGTTTTTCCTGCATGGCTTCAAGCAAAGCACTTTGAACTTTCGCAGGAGCGCGGTTAATTTCGTCGGCAAGAATGATATTTGCAAAGACAGGTCCTTTTTTTATGTTGAAATCCCTGCTTTGCGGATTATAAATTAAAGTTCCCGTTATGTCCGCCGGAAGCAAATCCGGCGTGAACTGTATTCTTTTGTATGAAGCCTTAACCGCCAAGGCCATACTTTTTACGGCTAAAGTTTTTGCCAGACCCGGAAGTCCTTCCAAAAGTATATGCCCATCGGAAAGAAGTCCTATAAGCATTCTTTCAAGAACATATTTCTGTCCTACAACGGTATTTGAGATTTCGTCAAGAAGCTTTGAAGCAAAAATGCTTTTGCCTCGCACTTTTTCGTTTAAAGCATTTATGTCAGTTAAATCTGCCATTTATCCCTCCAAATAAAAATAATTAATTACGTACCGTCCCGTTTCCTCTTACAATGTATTTTGTAGTGGTGAGTTCCTTTATTCCCATTGTCCCGCGGGCGTGAAGTTTCATCGTGGAAATTCCTATTTCGCATCCCAGCCCAAAAATGCTGCCATCATGAAGCCTTGTAGATGCATTATGAAAAACCGCAGACGAATCCGTTTCCGCCAGAAATTTGTCCGCCGTTTCTTTATTGTTGGTTACTATAGCATCAGAATGCATGGATCCATATTTATTAATGTGCCCAATCGCTTCTTCTACGGAACCCACTACTTTAATCGAAAGTTCAAGGTCGTGATACTCTTTACTCCAGCTTTCTTGCGAGGCTTCGTTTACAGACGGCACTATGGATTTTGTTACAGTACAGCCGTTTATTTTTACTCCTGCGTCAAAATAATTTTGGCATATCAGAGGCAAAAATTTTTTGGCAATATCTTTATGCACTAAAAGTGTCTCCATAGCATTACAGACTCCAGGTCTCTGGCATTTAGCGTTAAAAGCTATTTTTAAAGCAATATCCATGTCCGCGTCCTCATCCACATAGGTGTGGCATAATCCTTTTCCGTGAGAAAGCACAGGTATGGACGAATTGTGATTGATGAAGTTCACCAGAGCTTCGCTTCCTCTTGGTATGAGCAGATCGATAAAATTATTGAGTTTTATCATTTCAAGCACCGCGGTCCTGTCTGTCGTATCGATGAACTGTACGGAGCCGGCGGGCATACCCGCTTTTATACCGGCTTCGCTTATTATTTTAGCAAGTATCCTGTTAGAGTTTATTGCCTCGGAACCGCCTTTAAGAACGACCGCGTTACCGGCTTTAAGACAAAGAGTGGCTGCATCCACGGTCACATTGGGTCTCGATTCATATATCATCGAGATAACGCCTAAAGGTACTCTTATTTTTTTCACGTCAATTTCTATTGAAGGAGTGCATTTTTCGACCGTTGTACCTACAGGATCCTCAAGAAGTATCACATCTTTGATGCCTTTTATCATATCGTCTATTCTTTTTTCATTTAATGTCAGCCTGTCTATCAAGGCGGAAGACAGACCTGACTCTTTTGCCGCTTCGACATCTATCTCATTATGGAACAGTATCTCTTTTGCGTTCTGTGCAAGAGCGTCCGCCATCGCGGCAAGCATATTGTTCTTATGCTGAGTCGTCATTATGGCCAAAGCCCTTGAGGCGCCTTTTGCCGCCGAGGCCTTCATCATCACTCTTTGTTTTATTTCATTATTATCCATTTTCTACTCCGTATCCGCTTTCTTTTTAAAATGCGCCCGAACTTACCTTAAAGTCCCCGTTATAATATTTATATTCAGCCGGAGTGAACTTTAAAAGAGAATAATCCGGGTCGTCTATGCCGCCCTTATAGTACATTGTCCAGTTATCCTGCCAGAAATCGTTCTTAAGGGCTTTGTCTTTTATGATCTCAAGTTTTCCTTTAAGCAGCAGCCCTTCAAATGTTTTCGGATTCACGTAATATACGGACGCTTTATCGCTGTAAAGGATCTGATTGAGTTTCTGCGAAGCAGTATTTGAGGAAAAATAACATATAAAGTCGTCTGCGAAATACACTTGCAGATTCGGGAACATCTCTTTATTACGTAAATTGAGCATCGCGCGCGTTTCCGGGAAATCATCTTCATTTATAGTTGACAGTAATACAAACTCAGCCTGTTCGCTCAAAATCCTGAGCTTGTTAAACAGAATCGACTTATCCATAATAACTCTCCCGTTCTTAATTTTTGATGCAGCTATCGCTCCCTATTATCTTATTTTGAATTCAATTTTATCCAGTTAAGCAATCCGCCGGCAAAAAGTATGTCTTTCTGTCTTTTTGTCAGGTTATAATTCACTTTTATTTCTTTTCCGTTGACCGAAGCAAAAAGATCTCTGTCCTCTTCAAGAACGCTTTTTATGTTTTTGAAGGAGATATCATCATTGAGATTTACGGATTCATAGTCGGCTGCATCGGAGAACGTCAAAGGAATTATACCGAAATTTATCAGATTCGCAAGATGTATTCTCGCGAAAGACTTCACCAGAACTGCCTTTATTCCGAGATATCTCGGGGCCAGCGCCGCATGTTCTCTTGAAGATCCCTGTCCATAATTCTCGCCGCCTATAATTACTCCGTTCTTTATAGTTTTTGCCCTTGAGGCAAAATCTTTATCTACCGCTGCAAAAGTATATTCCGATATAGCGGGAAGATTTGACCTCAAAGGAAGTATCTTCGCGCCTGCGGGAAGTATATGGTCCGTCGATATATTGTCGCCTACCTTCAGTGCCACTCTACCTTCAATGCTTGCTTCCATAGGAGTGAAATCCGGCAAGGATTTTATATTTGGCCCTTTTATAACTTCTACTTTTGAGCCGTCAGCATCAGGCATCTGGAATTGTTTATCGTTGACATAGAACTTTTCCGGCATTTTTATCTGCGGTTTTTTTCCGAAATATTCCATGGGATCGGTTATTTCACCGGTCAGGACCGCCGCCAAAGCGACCTCTGGAGAACAGAGATAAACTTGAGCGTCTTTTGTACCGCTTCTTCCTTCAAAATTTCTGTTAAAAGTTCTCAAAGAAACGGCGCCGCTTTTAGGTGATTGTCCCATTCCTATACAAGGTCCGCAGGCGCTTTCGATCACCCTCGCTCCGCTTTCAATAACGCTTGTAAGCGCGCCTGACTCTGAGAGCATGGCCATTACCTGCCTTGATCCCGGAGAGATCACAAGGCTTACATTCTTATCTATCATTTTACCTTTCAGTGTTTCAGATGTCAGAAGCATATCTGAAAGAGAAGAGTTCGTGCATGAGCCTATCCCGACCTGATCCACTTTTATTCCCTTTATATCTTTAACTTTCTTCACGTTGTCAGGCATATGAGGCGCAGCTATCAATGGTTCCAGCGTATTTAGGTCTATCACTATTTCCTGATCGTACTCTGTGCCTTCGTCAGCGGTTATTTCGGTCCAGCTTTCGCCTCTGCCCTGTCTTTCCAGAAAATCTTTCGTTATTTCATCGGAAGGAAAAACGCTTGTCGTAGCTCCGAGTTCGGTGCCCATATTCGTTATTGTCGCTCTTTCTGGAACTGACAATGTCTTTACACCTTCACCCGCGAATTCATATATTTTGCCCCTGCCGCCTTTAACAGTTTCTATTCTGAGAAGTTCAAGAATAATATCTTTTGCACTTACCCAATCCCTTAGTTTTCCTTTGAGATTTACTTTGATAATTTTAGGCATTGTTATGTAGAAAGGCTGCCCCGCCATAGCGCATGCCACATCAAGTCCTCCCGCCCCAAAAGCAAGCATTCCTATGCCTCCTCCCGTTGGGGTATGCGAATCAGAACCGATAAGCGTCATTGACGGTACGCCAAATCTTTCCAGATGTACCTGATGACATATACCGTTTCCCGCAGGAGAAAAGACTATGCCATATTTTGCCGCTACAGTCTGCAAAAATTTGTGATCGTCCGCATTTTCAAAGCCACACTGCAATGTGTTGTGGTCTGCATAACTTACAGAAAGTTTAGTTTTAACTTTGGCAATCCCCATTGCCTCAAATTGAAGATATGCCATAGTTCCCGTAGCGTCCTGAGTTAAAGTTTGATCGATTCGCAAACTTATCTCTTCGCCCACTTTCATTTCTCCGCTTAATAAATGATTTTTTAAAATTTTTTTTGCAACACTCACTTTTTTCCTCTTCTATATATAAAAATTTTTATAGTCAAATTTTGATATTATTTTATAAAAGTTACAAGATATGTTTTGAAAATTTAAGACAAATTTTAACCTCAGAACATAATCACCACATCTCCCTTAATATCTTATCGATCAAGCATTTTGCCAGAATTTTTTTCGCTACTTTATCCGTATAGTGCATATGCAAGGCTCTTATGTCCTTTATTTTATCTGAATAGTTTTTATAATTTTTCATATATCCACACTGCAGTTTATTATTTTTTTATTTCATCGTCAGTTATTGATTCGACTTTTTCTTTTTTAACCGTTTTATATGCAGAATCATTTTCCATCATGACCTTTACAAATATTTTTGACAGTTTAGGAACATCCATAATAATCAAAAAGTCATCTTTTGCCGATAAAGCTGCATAATAATTCCCATAAGCCAAATACGCTTCTCCGAGTTTTTTCTCCTCGCCTTCAAATTTTGGCCAATCCTGCGAATTATGCATCTCATAATATTTTTTGCTTGCTTGCCTATTATTTTCAAACTCCGTATTTTTTATTTCAGACGGAATAATGTCTTTATAATTTTCGGTTTCCTGCCGGGCTATATCTATATTAGCATCCAAAAATGCCGTATATTCTCTTATCTCTTCATCGGCAGCTGACGCCTTTTTTAAAGTCTCAATATTTTCTGGATTTGAAACCAATTTGTATATACATGAACCTATGCTCAATATAGCAAGAAAAATAATCGCCGCCGTAACAGCCAAAATTATTTTGAATGCTTTATTATTTGGCTTGTTTTTAGTTCTATTTTCCATTTTTTACTCCCCCTTTTTTTTTAATAATATAATTTATTTTATAATATTTTTTAAAAAAGCGATAAATTTTATGCTAAATTGCAAATCGACTGATCGATAAAATTACAAATTTTTTATGCTTCTTGTATATATTGGATGCATATTGTTATGTAATTTTGTTAAATTCCAGTTCTTCTCCGGTTTTTGATTTCGGAGCCTCTATTTTTATGGTATCGCCTTCTTTAAATTCTCCATCTATAAGTTTTGAAGACAAAGGATTTAACAAATATGTTTGTATGGCTCTTTTTAAAGGTCTTGCGCCAAAAGCTGGTTCGTATCCTTTGTGAGAAATAAAATCTTTGGCTTTATCAGTGAGCTCAACGTAAATATTTCTTCCTGCAAGACGTTTTTCAAAAGCGCTTATCTGTATGTCAATAATTTTGCTTAATTCTTTTTCGCTGAGTTTTCTGAAAATTATAATATCATCAATTCTGTTTAAAAATTCCGGACGGAAATAATTGTGCAATTCATTATGGACCTTTTCTTTCATCTTTTCATAATTATCGTTTTCCTGAATATGTTGTGAACCTGTATTTGAAGTCATTATTACAACGGTATTTTTAAAATCTACAGTTCTACTCTGTCCATCAGTAAGCCTGCCGTCATCAAGAAGCTGAAGCATGACATTAAAAACTTCAGGATTAGCTTTTTCAATTTCATCAAACAAAACAACTGAATACGGCCTTCTCTTTACAGCTTCCGTAAGTTGTCCGCCTTCTTCAAAACCCACATATCCAGGAGGTGCTCCTATAAGACGTGAAACGCTGTGCTTTTCCATATATTCAGACATGTCTATTCTTACGATATTTCTTTCATCGTTAAAAAGAAAAGCCGCCAAAGCTTTTGCAAGTTCCGTTTTTCCGACTCCCGTCGGACCTAGAAATAAAAATGAACCTATAGGTCTGTTGGGATCGGATAGACCGGCGCGGGAGCGCCTTACCGCGTTTGAAATTGCCGATATCGCTTCATCCTGACCGACAATGCGTTCATGCAGTTTGTCTTCCATTTTTATAAGCTTCTGCATTTCACTTTCCATCATACGTGTTACGGGAATGCCCGTCCATTTACTCACAACTTCGGCTATATCTTCTTCATCGACTTCTTCTTTAAGCATTTTTTTGTTTATTTGCAGAAGTTCTAGTTTTTTGTTTTCTTCTTCAATCTTTTTCTGCATCTGAGGAATTTTTCCGTAACGTATTTCCGCGACGGTATTCAAATCCCCAGCTCTTTCCGCTTTCTGTTCTTCAACTTTCATCTCTTCTAGTTTTTCTTTAATGCTTCTTATCTGTGAAATGGAGTTTTTTTCTTTCTCCCACTGCACTTTCATTTCAGCCGATTCATGCTTAAGTCTGTCGATTTCTTTTTCCATATTGACCAGACGTTCTTTTGAAGCCGTATCTGTTTCTTTTTTTATTGCCTGCTTTTCAATTTCAAGCTGCATAAGTCTGCGTTCTACAACATCCAATTCTACAGGCATCGAATCTATTTCAATTCTGAGCCTGCTTGCCGTTTCATCAATTAAATCTATGGCTTTGTCAGGAAGGTATCTGTCGGTTATGTAACGTGCCGAAAGAGTTGCCGCCGCAACCAAAGCAGAATCTTTTATTTCTACGCCGTGATGTATTTCATATTTTTCCTGCAATCCCCTGAGTATTGCGATGGTATCTTCAATAGAAGGCTCTCCGACAAAAACCGGCTGGAAACGGCGTTCTAAAGCGGCGTCTTTTTCGATATATTTTCTATACTCATCAAGAGTAGTTGCACCGACCATTTTAAGTTCACCTCTCGCAAGCATGGGTTTCAACATATTAGCAGCGTCAACGGCGCCTTCGGAAGAACCTGCCCCGACAATTGTGTGTAGTTCATCTATAAAAAGTATTATTTTTCCACCGGCAGACTGAATTTCTTTTAACACGGCTTTAAGCCTGTCTTCAAATTCTCCTCTGTATTTTGCGCCGGCTATAAGCGCTCCCAAATCAAGAGCTATGACTTTTTTATCTTTTAAAGTTTCTGGAATGTCTCCGGAAACGATTCTCTGCGACAAACCTTCTACAATCGCCGTCTTCCCGACACCCGGTTCTCCTATTATTACCGGATTATTTTTTGTTCTACGCGATAAAACCTGAACGCAGCGGCGTATTTCTTCATCGCGTCCTATCACAGGATCGAGTTTTGCACGTCTTGCAAGATCTGTCAAATCTCTTCCGTACTTTTCCAAAGCCTGATATTTGTCTTCAGGATTTTGGTCGGTAACACGCTGGTCTCCTCTGATGCTGATGAGAATTTTTAAAATCGAATCTTTTGTCAACCCGTATTTTTTGAGAATTTTTGAAGCGTCTACGGAAGCTTCATCGGAAATTGCAATCAAAATATGTTCGGTTGAAATATAATCATCTTTTAAATTTTTTGCTGTTTTTTCGCAGTCGGCAAGAATTTTATTTAAACTTTGCGATAAGTGTAAGTTTCCACCTGAAACTTTCGGTCTTTTTTCTATTTCTTTAATCAAATCTTTTAAAATATTTGCAAGCACAAGTTCTTCCTGCCCTGCAGCCGCAGATTTTTTTATTATGGCTTTGACCGTTCCCTCATCTTGCTTTACCAGTGCATAAAGAAGATGCTCTTCAGTAATTTCCTGATTGCCATATTCCAAAGCTATATTTTGTGCCTCAGCCAAAGCTTCCTGAGATTTTATTGTCCATTTATTTAAATTCATAATATGCCTCCGTTAAAACAAATATTCAAACGCCTTATCATTTAAGAAACTTTAAATGCTCATGCTAAAATAGCACTCGATTAATTTGAGTGCTATTTTAGCACTAAATAAGTTTTTTGTCAATAAAAATGGAATTTCATCATCTTATGGTTTTATTATAGCTGCTTGTTCTATTTTACTAAAAATATCCGACATAATGCCAATTTGCTATAATCTTTTTACAATAATTTATTTTTTAAACGGAGGAAAATTATGATGAAAAACCTGCCTTTGGAAAAAGCGTTTCTTTATGTAGAACGGGGTCCTATAGTTTTGGTAACTACTTTTGACGGCAAAAAAAATAATGTTATGACTATTTCATGGACAATGGTTATGGATTTCAACGCACAGTTTGCTTTGCTTACGGGAGCGTGGAACCATTCTTTTGCGGCAATGATGAAAACTAAAGAATGTGTTATCGCAATACCTGCCGCAGATATTGCAAAAAAAGCCATTCAAATAGGAACTTGTTCTGGATCCGAAATCGATAAATTTAAAAAATTTAAACTTACTCTGCTGAAGTCAAAAGATATAAAAGCGCCGCTGATTAAAGAATGTTACATAAACATAGAATGTAAAATTACGGATTATGTAAAAAAGTATGGAATATTTATTCTTCAGGGACTAAGCGCTTACATAGATTCTAACAAAAAAGATAGGAGGCTTATACATGCAATAGGAGACGGCACTTTTGTTCTTGACGGAACAAAACTAAATTACAGGAAAATAATGAAAGAAAAACTTCCCACAGGAGTATGACAAAATGGACAATCAAAAAAAAGATATTGCAAAGGCCGTACCCGTAAAAATTAAAAGAACAAAACTTGCATGGATAATTTTAATTTTTGCGGCAATTTACACGATAAGCCCGATAGATATTATCCCAGACGCTCCAGTCATCGGATGGGTAGACGATGCTTTTGTAGATATCATTGCGATTTTAAATTTAATAATCAAATACAGAAAAAACTATCAGCAAAAATAAAAATGAAAGCCTTGTCTTTGTATAATTGTATAAGTTAAGTATTATTTAAATGTTTTGAAAGATGTGAACAGTTTCAGTTTTTATAATTTTTTGGATTTTCTTATCTATGTTTATTGGTAAGTAGAATTTTTTAAGTTTTTATATCTTTATAAATTATATTGTAGATTTGCAGACAATAAATCTTATTTCTCGCGTTTTTCGTTGAGTTCTATGCACTCTCTGATTTTTTCCAATGCAGCGTTTAGCTTTCTTTCAGATTTAAGCTGTTCCTCTAAAACAAATTTCATCGCTTCGGCTATAGGGTCTGGGAGTTTATTGTGTTCAAGTTTTGTTATCTCTTCCGCGCTGTACCCCATGCTTATTCTTGCAGGAACGCCTACTGCCGTAGCATTTGCTGGAACGTCATGCGTTACTACAGAGGCGGCGCCCACGCGCGCATTGTCGCCAACGGTAATCGCTCCAAGTATAATCGCATTGGAGCCAAGCACTACGTTATTTCCTATTGTCGGATGCCTTTTTTTCCTTTCGAGAGAAGTTCCACCAAGCAAAACACCTTTATATATGAGAACATCATCACCAACTTCAGCTGTTTCACCTATTACCACGCCCATACCGTGATCAATAAAAATCCGCCTTCCGAGCTTTGCTCCAGGATGAATTTCTATTCCAGTAAGAAATCTCGCTATATGAGAACTGCATCTTGCAAGAAAATATAATCTGTGTTTCCAAAGCCAATGTGAAAACCTGTGAATAATGACAGCATGCAGTCCGGGATAACAAAAAAGAACTTCAAGCCACGAACGCGCGGCAGGATCTTCATCAAAAATATTTTTTATATCTTCTCTAAGTAGTTTAAACATATAGCTAAACATTCCTTATAAAAATTAATAAGATATTATACTAAAAAAGATTTTCCACGTCATATTAAAATTTTACAAAACAAAAAAAGCCCCGAAAAGACAGCGGGGCTTTTCAAGTTATAAAAGATAAATTTATTTCTTTTTAGCTTTTTTCACGGGCTTTTTTACGATTTTTTTCGCTACTTTTTTCACAGCTTTTTTAGCAATTTTTTTTACAGCTTTTTTTACCACTTTCTTTTTCGCTTTTTTCTTCCCGCCTCTGCTCATGACGGATCTTGAAATATTGCCCTGTTTATCAATAAAATACAAGAAACCCGATTCTTTCTTAAGTCCGACTTTTTCTACTTTTGAAGGTTTTCCACCTTTTTTTCCACCTCTTGCCATCAATGCTCTGGAAATATCACCCTGTTTATCGATGAAGTATAGGTACCCTGACTCTCTTTTTACGCCTACTTTCTGTACTAATTGTGCCATTTTTACACACCTCCTGTTTTTGTATAGTACGGCTTATTTACTTTCACCGGTTTCTGCCGGATCCTTTTTATTTTTAACTGCCTGCACATCTTCTTTTTTTGTTATTATTTTATCTTTCAGCCAACTGTCTACGATATCTTTTGAAAATCTGTACTGCCTTCCTATCTTTGAAGCGGGAATCTTTTTCATTCTTATCAAACTATATATTTTTGATTTTCCTATTCCCAAATATTCAGAAAGTTCTTTTATGTCCATTATCTGTTTGTTATTTATATTTGTATTTTTATTTTCCATTTTTTATCTTTTTCTTTTTTTTATTTTTATTAGTTTTTAAAATTATATATATTCTATTAAATTTTGTCAACTAGTATTTTTTAGCCATAAGAAATAGCAAATAACAGTATTTAGTTTTATTTACTATTAAGAAGCATTGTTTTTTATTTTTTAATATTTGAAACTATTAGATAATATGATTTAATATCATTATTTACCGTTTATTTTATCAAAGCAGTACTTAAGATAGCGGAAATATTCAGAATTTTCATGCTGTAGTTTAAATGCTTTTTTTATATTTATCAGCGCTTCTTCATATCTTCTTTCGTTCATAAAAATATTCGCAAGGGCTCCATATGTTTGATGTATTAAAGTATTTTTTTCAGCAGCGATAGTGAGATATTTTTTTGCTTCTTTTATGTCTCCCCTCTGCCATGCAAATATTCCGATAAAAGCTGCATTTGATGGTTCTTTTTGTTTAAATTTCATCGGCATTTTCTCATAATTTTTTTTCATAAAATATGCGCCTGTCTGAAATGTACCATTATCTAAAAATCTTCTTCCGTATAGAAAGGCGGTTTTCACATTATCCGGTGTTTCCGTTACAGCGGCACAAGCAAAAACAAGTTTGTTTGCGAATTTGATATTGTTGGTAAAAGAAACCGATATAAAAAATATAAAATATAAAAACATAAAATAAGGCAAAATCACTTGAACTTTACCGTTTAATTTTATTTCATTAAGAATAATAATTAATCCGACAAGCGCAATATACACCCTGTGCTCAAGAATGAAATAACTGTTTTGAAAATACGGCAAAACTAGAAACATTACAAACCACAAAATACCAAAAAGAATATTTGATGTATTTACTTTTTTTGATATATAAATCAGCGCAGCAATGAAAACCGAAATTAAAAATCCTAAAACTGTGTCAAAAACCGAAAGAAGGGGCATAACTTTAAGATTTACAGGAAAAAATATTTTAGAAACATATTGAAGGGTTGCTGGAAAAAATTTGAACGTCGCAGCCTTTATATAACTTATTATATGAAAGATGCTTATCTCTTTTGTGCTTGTAAAAGAATTTTTCATTAAATACCATATTAAACAACAAACCAGCATGGAAAATACCAAAATAAACGTTTTCTTTAAGAAATCTTTTTCTTTTATGTCCAAAAGCATATAAGCAGGGAAAACGACAAACGAAGCTAAAGCCGTTTCTTTTGTAAAAAGAGAAACCATAAATAACAGCGAAGTAAAAAAGACATGTTTTAAATTGCCGGATTTTTTATATTTAACCATAAACATGAAAGAGCCAAATACAAATATGGCAAGAATAGAATCGTTTCTTCCCGGTATCCATGAAACCGCCTGGTTAAGCAGTGGAATAATGGCAAAAAAAGAAGAGAAGACCAAAGATCTGTTTCGGGAAAAATTTAAATTTTTAAGAAGATTAAAAAGCATGCACACGGCAACAAAATGATAAAACACATTGGAAAGATGATATACCCAAATTTTCCCACCGCCGACAATTGTGTCGATTATCCAGCTTATGACAAGAATAGGCCTGTAAAAAGTGTCATCGGTTTCATTAAAAACGCTTTTAAAAAACGAAGCTATTATATTGTACGGATCTCGCAGATATTCGTATCTTGATGTCACAAGAGTCACATCATCAAGTTCTGTAACATCGAACATTATACTTCCTGCATACACTATAAATATTATTATGATAAAAAAAGCGTATGGAAAAATTTTGTAATTAAAAATATTTTGCAGGGATTGATAAAAGATATTGTTGTCAGTTTTTTGAATTGTATTCATATAGAACGGGTTCAATCATATCTATTCCTTTACGATACATATTTGAAAACAAATATTTGGACACAGAAAACATCGTTAAAACATCAGCCATTGCCCTGTGCTTCAATTCAACTTCCACACCGATGGAGGCTGCTATATTGCAGAGAACGTTCGATTCAAAAGAAAAGTATTGCCTTGCAAGTTTTAAAGTATCTATATAATATATTCCGCTTGTTCTTACGCCACTTTCAGAAAGTTCTTTATGAACAAAAGCCAAATCAAACTGCGCATTGTGACAGACGACCGTGCTTGTGCCTATAAATTCCGCGATACTGCCAGCAATATTTTTAAATTTCGGAGAAGCACTAACCATATTGTCGTAAATAGAATGAATTTTAGAACATTCAAGAGGAATAGGCTGCTGCGGATTTATGAGAGTTTCAAAACGTTCTTCTTTGCCGTTTTGAGTTTTAAGCATTGCGATTTCGACGATTTTATCACCTTTAAGATAATTAAGCCCTGTAGTTTCTATATCCAAATAAACCAAATCGTCGGGAGCATTAGTTTTTAAAGTTTTAGTAAATAAATTATCAAGCATGTCAGTATTCTATCATTTTTAAAAAAATAATAAACGCTGCCGCATAACTTAAAATCGTAAAAATAGTCCAGCATGTCTGCGGAAGCATTTGTCCGGGCTTTATTTTACATATTCCACATCCGACAATATAACAATATTTTGAAAATAAAGCCGCAAGCAGTGAAGTCAAAAAAGAAATCAAAATAATAACTCCATACAATATAAGCGAGCCAAGCAAAAAACCTGCAATAAATCCGGTAAGCATTATCTGTTTATTTATAAAATAATATAAAACGGAACATATCCCGTAAAAAATAATAAAAAATATTAATTTGTAATTATAAAACATTTTACCTCAAATCTATTCCGATATTGCGCAGTTCATAAATGGCTTCATCGCTTCCGTGGTATGCTGCTGTTTTAAGATATTCTACCGCTTCACCGCTTTTTCCTATCTTTTTATAAGCCATGCCGAGCAAATAATTCACTTTATCATTATCGGGGTTAATCTGCAAAGCCCGCAAATAAAAAGGTATGGCTTCGTCATAATTGTTTTGTCCTGCGTAAACCGAGCCTATTTTTAAATACGAAGTTATATACTCAGGATTGATATCTGCCGCTTTTTCATAATTTGCAAGAGCAGTGTTGGCATTGTTCATTTTAAGATACATATCACCCAAATTGCAGTATGCAGCCACAAATCCTATATCCGAATCTATCGCTCTTTTATAATAATTTGCCGCTTCTTTATATCGCTCCTCTTCCCTGAATGTGTGACCTATAAGATTATAAAATCCAGACTGGCTAAAATTTCCCGAAAGCAAAGCGCGTCTGTACCAAGCTCTTGCATTTTCCTGCATTCCGACGCTTCTGTAACAGAGTCCTATAAGAAGGTATGCCCGTTCCATCTCAGGAGAAAGCGTAGCGGCTTTTTCAAGATATTCTGTGGCCTGCAAAAATTTTTCCGAACTGTTTGATATTTGCGCTTTTAAAAATAAAGCATTGCCCAGATGATAATAAGTGTCGGCATTGTAAGGATCAAGTTCAGAAGATATTTTTAAATGTTTTGCAGCTGAGTCGTAATTTGAAAGCTTTGTCAGAGCTATCGCATAATTTCTATATGTTTCAGCGCTGCCGGCATTGAGTTCGACAGCTTTGGCATAGTATTTTGCAGCCATAAAATATTGTTCATTTATATAATAGGTATTCGCTTTTTGAAGTATAACTTCTTTTGAGTATCCCGAATTTCTATAAAAGTACACTCCTGCGCCTGCTAGAAGAAAACAAACCGTAAATATAATACTGAATTTGAGATTGTTGTCGATTTTATTTTTTTTAGACATCGGCTATTACCACAGTTTCATATAAATTATTTTTCTTTTCTATTTTGACATTTCCATAAGTAACGGCTTTAATTTCTAAATTTGTCTTAAAATCTTTTATTGCGACAAAATCCGCTTTAACATTTAAGCTGCAGTCATCTAAGGTTATATTGTCAAATTCCCCTCTTTGCAATCTTTTTTTTATATAAAACATATATAACAGCTCGTTTAAAAATTTTACCAGCAGTTCTTCCATGCTTTCTCCCATAATGGAAAAAGATATTTTTTCTACTTTTGCACCTAAAGATATTTCCTCGAAAACATTACTTAATAATCCTTGAGCGGCAGCTTCAAAAAGCCCCCCCAAAGTATCGGATTTTACTTTTAGGCAGAAATCTGCGGTATGTTCTAAAAATTCATAGTTTTTCATTTAGGGTTCTAAAACAACTTTTTCTTTATACGACGCTTTTGAAATATTTGTTCTGCCGTCTTTTTTTAAAAGCATTTCCATTTTTTCAGCGATTTTCTTTTCCGAATGTACTATGTAAAGAGACGTTTCTTTATACTGATTTGAAAGCCATTTCCGTATCATCTCAAAACCCGCATGGTCTGAAAACACATCATATTTTTTGACGGAAGCGCTGCTTTTAACGCCGTTAATTTTATTTTTGCCCGATAAAAGCATTCCTGCCGTACTTTTAGGTTTCACGTAATTTACAAGCATAATCATCAAATCCTTTCTGGGCAAAAGTTTAGAAACAAAATGTGCGGACATGCCTTTATCAAGATCACCGCTTGAAGAAATAAGTATCAGTGGATTATCAAATTTCACGTTTTTTTTCAGATTTATTTTTTCCGGAAGAATAGTTTTTTCTTTATAAATTTCTTCAGTAAACCAAATGCCTCTTTCATTTTTTTTCAACTCTTTTTGATATATTTCCGTTATATTGTTAGCACTGGGAGAAACACTGTAAATCGGAAAATCTTTAGGAAGTTTTCCGTTTTTTTGCATAAGTCGAAGTTCATATAAAACTTTTTGCGTTCTGTTAAAAGATAAAGCGGGAATCCATACGGTTTTACCTTTTTTTAAAGCTTTTGACAAATCATTTTGAAAAACCTCATAATCCAAAAAAGAAAGCTTTGATTTATCATCCGCATACGTAGCTTCGACAAAAATCATATCCGCTTTTTCCGGTACTGAAAATTCTCCGTTAAATCTTGAATAGCCGCTTCCCAAATCTCCAGAAAATAGAATTTTCTTACCGTTTATGTCAAAAATGACACTTGCCGAACCCGGAATATGTCCCGCATCTATAAGTTTTACTTTTATGTTTTTCGAAATTTCTTCCCATTCATTATAATTTAAAGTCACAAAAAGTTTCTCTATTTCTGCGCTGTCTTTAGCGCAACAATTTTTGCAGGCTAAAAATTTGATTTTAGTATTTTTGCGCAATTCTTCAAGAGTTATCGGCAGAGGTGGCTCTTCGACATTTTTAATACTTTCTTTGCAGTCTTCATGCCAATGAGCAATAGCAGTAGCTCTGTTAGCTTCGGCTTTCTCTCTTTGAACTTTTGACCAGTACCATTTTCTTTCGATTATTTCAAAGCCGTTCCTGTCTTTAAACAGCAAAAGCGCAAGCTCTTTAGTCACAGATGTCGAATATATTTTGCCCCGAAACCCTTTTGCTATAAGCAAAGGAACTCTGCCGATATGATCAAGATGAGCATGAGTTAAAACCAAATATTTTGCATCAATAAGCTCCTGCGGCATATCGGAATTCAAATAAAGTTCGCTGTCATCTCCTATAAAAAGACCGCAGTCTATTAAAACTTTTTCGTCTTCGGCATTTAAAAGAAAACAACTGCCAGAAACCACCTGCGCTGCCCCGTAAGGAGTAACCGAAATTTCGGCATAAACAAAATTTATAGAGAAAAAAAATAAAATAAACAGTAAAAATATTTTTTTCATTTTTCGCATCCTTGATAAATGAAAGTTTGGCATATTAAAAGATTAGAAGCTTGCCAATATCTTCCAAATATCGTCTTTATAACTTGCCACGGCTAGTATATGTCCGCTAGGACTTACATTTGTTCTGGAGCGGAAACACCCAGTAATCCCAAACCGTTATTGATGACAATCGTCACCGCTTCGATAAGTTTCAGCCTAGATGCAGTAAGTTTAGGGTCATCACTTAAAACGCGGTGCTTTTCATAGAATTTATGATAAATGTCGGCAAGCTCCATCAAATACGCAGTAAAATGATGAGGACTCATAGTTTGTTCACAAAGAAACAGCGTATCGCAAAAAGCCGAAAGCTGTTTTATAAGTTCTTTTTCTTCTTTTGCATTTAAAAGACTATAATCGATTTTCGAAGGCAGATCTTTTCTGTTTTTGCTTTCTCTGACTATTGAATTGCATCTTGCGTTTACGTACTGAACGTAAAACACCGGATTTTCGTTTGACTGTTTTTTTGCCAAATCCAAATCGAATTCAAGCTGCGAATCCGGATCACGCAGAAGAAAAAAAAACCTACATGCATCTTTTCCGACTTCATCTATGACTTCTTTCAGCGTTATAAATTCGCCGCTTCTTGTGGACATTACCACCGGCCGGCCGTCTTTTATCAGAGAAACAAGCTGATATAAAATAACTTTTAATGCTTCTTTTGGAAAATCCAGCATTTGTACGCAGGCATTTATTCGAGCGACATAACCGTGATGATCCGCCCCCCAAAGATTTACGAGTTTTGTAAAACCTCTTTCAAATTTATTTTTATGGTATGCCGCGTCTGAAGCAAGATAAGTATATCTTCCGTCGGAACGCTTTAAAACTCTGTCTTTATCATCTCCGAATTTTGCGGACGCAAGCCATAGCGCGTCATCTTGAACGTAAGCGTCGCCTTTACTTTTAAGATAATCGCAGGTTTTATCCACTTCCGTTTTCCCTTCACAATCTTTATCAAAAGCTATTTTTCCTTCGGAAAACCAATTGTCAAAAATTACCGCAAAATCTTTCAAATCGTTTTCTATCATTGCAAGAATATCTTTTACCGCTTCTTTTTTAAAATCTATTTCATCGGCATTTTTCTCTTTATCTAAGAGCCTTCTTGCAATATCGGCAATATATTCCCCTTTGTAACCATCTTCGGGAAAAGGAATGTTTTCACCTTTTAGCTGAGCATACTTTGCCTTAACCGAAGCGGCAAGTGCAAGCATTTGATTTCCGACGTCGTTAAGATAATATTCTTTTGTGACATTATATCCAAGATGCTTCAACACCCTTGAAAGCGAATCGCCAATTGCCGCGCCGCGTCCATGCCCTATATGCAGAGGACCTGTAGGATTAGCCGAAACAAACTCTACCATTATTTTTTCTTTGCCCTTTGAAGAAAGAGTTCCGTACTTTTCTTTTTGTTTAAGAATTACTCGAAGTTCTTTATAAAGAATTTCATTTTTAACACTAAGATTTATAAATCCTGTACCTGCGATTTCTGCCTTGCTTATGTAATCATCCATTTCTTTTAGAATTATGTCTATAAGCTCCCGAGCTATGACCGCGGGATTTGTTTTCAACTTTTTCGCCATTATCATTGCAGCGTTCACGGCATAATCAGCATCTATGTTTTTAGGCGGAATCTCTACAGAAAAAGAAATACTTTCTTCTAACCCTTTTTCTTCTGCGTATTTTCTCATTATCGCATTAAGCTTCTTCGTTATATGCCGTTTAATCATACTCTTCCTCTTATTTCCAAGCTTCGTATTTAATTTTTTCAGGACTCCACCTTTCTTTTTGTGTAGGTTTTATCGCAGATTTGCCGATTACGGCAAGTCCGAAAGGTTTTATATTTGCAGGCAGGTCAAACAATTTAGTGAAAGCGTCCATTCTTTCTTCATTTCCATATATTCCACACCAAACGGAACCATACCCTTTTTCCGCAGCAGCAAGAAGTATATTTTGAATAGCTGCGGCACAATCCTGCGGCAAATATTTTTCATAGGCCAAATCTTCGTCACCTGTAACGAGTATCGCGAGGGGCGCTTCCAAAACCATCTGCGCAGCTTTGTGAACTTGAGCGATTTTTTTATGCGTTTCTTTATTTTTTATAACAATAAAACTCCAGCAGCGCGTATTTCTTGCGGTAGGCGCAGACATTGCCGCTTTTAAGATAAAATTTAAATCTTCATCTTTAACTTCTTCCAACAAATATTTTCTTACACTTGTCCTGTCAAACAAAATGCTCATTTCTTTTCTCCCAAATTTTATAATTTAATTTTTTTCCTGCAAAAATCATTCCATTTCAAAAGGTATTTCATTTACGTTTACATAACCCAGCTTAATGCCTAGAGAATCGGCTTTATTTAAATCTTTGCGCGCACTTTTATAATCTTTCTGACTTTCTTTGACAAGCCCTCTGAGAAGATAAGCTTTTCCATTATCAGGCTGCATTTCTATGACTTTATTCAAATCTTTTTGCGCTTTTTCGTAATCATTAATTCTGTTTTCCGCTATTGCGCGCAAAAACCGCAGATTCGCATTTTTATGGTTAAGCTTTATCGCTTTTGTAAAATTTTCGACCGCATTTTCAAAATTTCCGACATTATATTCTATTATCGCGATATATTCATACAATCTGTAATCTTCCGTCCGCAATTTGGCAAGTTTGTTCAAATCATTTAAAGCGCTTTCATAATTCTTCATTTTATATTTGATGCGTGCGCGTTTTAGATATGACTCTTCATATTTGAAAACATAATTTTCATATTTCTCATACTCTTTTGTAAAACCATCTTTTTTAAGTTTTCTCATGAGAACTTCGCAGTTTTCATATGCTTCCGTAAACTCAGGATCCAAATCAACCGCCGTTAAATAATCTTCTATTGCAAGCTCCACATCACCGGCCAGTTCTCTGGCATAGCCTCTGCTGAAATAAATATTTGCGTTTGTGGGATCAATTTTCAGCGCTTTATTAAAATCTTTTACAGCAGATTTAGCTTTCCCGATATATATTTTGGAGTTCCCAGCGGTGAGATATGCAGCTGAAATATAAGGATTGTATTTTAGGGCTTTTTCACTGTCTTTAAGAGCGCCTTTATAGTCTTCAAGCATATACTTTATTGCCGCTCTGTTAGCATATGCGGCTTCATTTTTTTTGTCAAGTTTTATCGAATAATCATAATCTTCCATTGCGCCTTTATAATCCTGCAAAGCAGCTTTTATATATGCGCGCATAGCATAAAGGTTTGAAGAACCTGGGTCTATTTCAACAGCTTTATCAATATTAGATTTCGCTTCGGGATATTTTTCGGATGCCATAAATTCGTTCGCGGCAGACATATATTGCACAACTTTGGCGGCAGTTTCATCATGTCCCTGCGCTGCATTATCACAAAAAGTATCGGCAATAAACAAAGTAAAAATTAAAGTTAGAAACAATAATTTTTTCATCAAAAAAAACCTCTCCATTTCATGTAAGATTTAATTATTATACCTAATTACAACAGATTTTATAAGAGGTCGTTAAGGTCAAAATAGAAATGGTCTTTTTTATTTTCTGCAGCCAATTTAAAGCTGATTTTGAACATTTTTATCAATTTTTAAATATCCCTCTTTTTGTCTTGCCACAAAAAACCCCTGATTTAAATGCAGGTGTTGGAAGCTTAACAGCCGCACGTTTTCGAATAGGGACATATCTTCTTGCCCCTAACGATAAACATAAATTTGAACTTTAAAGCTGAAAAATCTTTCCTTTTATAAAGATATTATAAACTATCTTTACAATCCATTTTTATCTTTGCATTAACAAAAATAAAAATTTTACGTATTAGTGGATTTTTATATAATATAAACTGCTAAAAATTTTGAGACAGTTTTAAACATAAACAAATTAAAATGAGGTTTTTAAATGGTAATCAAAAATATTTTAATTATGCTTATCATATTGTTTTCAGCGGTTTATGCTCCAGCCTCGCAAGATGGAGAGATAGAATTTCTTTCGGACTCCATAAATGCGATAAACAGTATTGCGTATGGCAGGAAGACGGTAATTGCGGGATTTTATTTTGATCCGGGCAGCTCTTCAGTAAATGCAAGCCTGCAGGATTATCTTAAAAAGTTTGCAGATGAGATAAAAAAATTAAATATAGTGCGGTCATTGTTGAAGCGTATACCGATAACAGCGGGGATGTCAAAATGAACAAACTGCTTTCAAGAGACAGGGCTAAAGAGGTTAGCGAGGAATTGAAAAAAAACGGTATTCCGGGCAAAAAAATTATGTATTTCGGCAGAGGACAGATAAACCCCATCGCAGACAACAATACTAAAAATGGAAGAATACAAAACAGAAGAGTTGAAATAACTGTAAAGTAAAACACAATGTACTATGTTCGGCTTCATGGAACAGATTTCAAAGAAAAAATGGAATTTTTGCACCGCAACGACGGTAAAGTTGTTCCTTGCAGACAGCTCACCGGTCATGTTAATAAGTAGAAAACGGGCGGATAAAATTTTATTCGCCCGTTTTTTTACCTATAAAATTAAAAATTTACTGCAAAACCAAAAGTAAGCGCATTCATATCCAAATCAAGTCCGAAATCACTGACTGAATTGTCCCCGCTTGACACAGTCGTATAGGACAACGCTCCAAAACTTGTCCAGAGAGTAAACCTGTCGGAAATGGCATATTCGACTACAGGCAATGCCGCAACTCCGAAAGTATCAATTGACTCATCCTCTCCGTCTACTTTTGAACTTCCATAGCTAAGCTGTAATCTTGCATAAAAAGCAAAACTTCCGGCTGCAAAAGCTTTATAACGGACAAAAGGAATAACCGACCACGTGTCAGTTTTTACAGAAGTAGCATTATACTTGTCATCGGATTCATAGCCAAATCCTACTCCCGCGTCGATTTTATCCGAAAAAATATAGCCGATTTCCGGAGCTATTGCAAAATATGAACCTTCCGCATCGTCTCCAGAAAGCGTGTGAAAATTCAGAGACGTTCCCGCATACCAATCAAAGGCCAAAACGTTTACAGCCGCTACTGCTGTCATTAATACTGCCGCTAAAATCTTTTTCATTTTACTACCCCCTTTTTATGACAAAATCCGTAGAACGCACAAGGTGCCAACATCATTTTCATATTCCACGCCGTATACCGGCACGTTGTTCAATTTTGTCTTTTATTTTTTTCTAAAATTTAAATCTTTTCAGCTTTTTTTAATTTGTTTCATCTTGCAAAGCATCGTACCCTTCCTCGCTTGTGCGCACTTTTATTACATTTTCGACATTGTAAACAAATATTTTTCCATCTCCGATATTTCCTGTATGAAGTGTTTTCTTTATAGTGTCCACCAAAGTTTGTACAGGAATTTTTGCTACTACTATTTCTAGTTTTACTTTAGGCAGCAAAGCGGTTTCAATAACAGAACCTCTGTAATATTCCGCATGACCTCTTTGCATACCGCGGCCCAAAACCTGAGTTATCGTAATGCCCGTAATGCCCAAACCGTCCAAAGCCGCTTTAAGTTTTTCAAATTTATTCTGGTTGATAATCACTACGACTTTAGTAAGTTTAGTGCCGGTATGTGTGGGAACAGGCGGCGACGGAACGTCGCTTGTCTTCACTTCGCCTGTCTCGCTGTCAACAGTAGAAGAAAACAAAGAAGGCATAAAATCCGCGTACCCTATGAGATTATGTTCGACTATATCAAGCCCCGTTATCTCTTCTTCTTTATCGACTCTGATTCCGATAGTCTTTTTGATAGCGAAAAAAGTGATTGCCATTGTAACTGCAATCCATATGCCAACCGTTATCACTCCCAAAGTCTGAATTCCCAGCATTCTAAGACCGCCGCCATAAAGCAGACCTCCGTCCAGTGCAAAAACTCCGGTTAAAAGCGTTCCCAGCGCTCCGCAGACTCCGTGAACGGCGACAGCTCCTACGGGATCGTCAACTTTCAAAATTTTATCTATGAATTCTACCGCAAGCACAACGACTATTCCTGCAGTACCACCTATTATTGCAGCTCCCAAAGGCGAAACCGCGTCGCATCCGGCAGTAATGGCTACAAGTCCTGCCAGAACTCCGTTTAAAGTCATCGAAACGTCAGGCTTCTTGTAACGTATCCACGTGAAAAACAAAGTTACCGCAGCTCCTGCAGCTGCCGCAAGATTTGTAGTGACAAAAATACTTGATGCGGAAACTATGCCGTCACCCGTCATTGAAACGGTAGAAGCTCCGTTAAATCCAAACCAGCCGAACCACAATATAAATACGCCCAAAGCGCCGAGCGTTATGCTGTGTCCGGGTATAGCCTGCGAAACTCCATTTTTAGAATATTTTCCGATACGAGGACCCAGTATGGCCGCACCTACAAAAGCCGCAACGCCGCCTACCATATGTACTGTAGTCGAACCTGCAAAATCGTGAAATCCAAGTTCTCCAAGCCAGCCACCGCCCCAAATCCAATGTCCCGAAATCGGATAGACTATCGCGCTTATCACTATACTGTAAACTATGTAAGCAGTAAATTTTGTTCTTTCCGCCATAGCGCCTGAAACTATTGTTGCAGCCGTAGCGCAAAAAACCGTTTGAAAAATCAAAAAAGCGTGAGAAGGATAGCTTCCTCCATATGTGTCAGCTTTGCTGAACAAATCAAACGACCCGAAAAAGCCGCTGCCCGCTCCGAACATTATTCCAAACCCTATAATCCAAAAAAACAAGGAACCTAAACTGAGATCCATAAGATTTTTCAAAACTATATTGCCTGCATTTTTGGCTCTTGTAAATCCGGCTTCAAGCATTGCAAATCCTGGCTGCATAAAAAATACCAAAGTCGCTCCGAACAATACCCATAAAGTATCCACAGATACAAATACTGTTTGTTCCATGATATTCCTCCTTACAAAAATTTATAACTTCCGCGACAAACTTTTATTTTCCTCCTTTTTTATTTATGGAGTTTTAGCAGTACGCTTTTATTCTAATTTCAAAGAACAAGGCGCCGGAGATTTTTTTCTCCGGCGCCTTTGCCGTACCAATCATTAAAATGCTGAAAACAAAACGGAGCCGAAGAAAAGTTTTCTTCGGCTCCGTTGCCATTTTGTATTAAATTAGCAATAATCTACAAACTTATTTTATTTTTGTCAAGTGTTTTTTTTTCTGAGAAACAAAATGGAATCTTAGATACGGCAAACAACAGAAATGCAGCAAAGGCAAGAACCATTTTTTCAAAATCCCCTCAAAATTGCGCCGCACAGAGTGCAGCGCAATGCTTTAATATGTCGCACAATCACAAGAACATGCAATGACAAATGAGCAGGTGGAACAAAATGCAGGGTTGTCAGCCTGTATGTGATTCAAAATCTGCTCTTTATTGTTACAGAAAAGCTACCATTTGTTGGTATGGATTTTTCCTGCATCATACTTGTTTTTCGGCTGTGTTTCGCCTTTGGGCTTGCCTATTGGAATTACGTTTAAAGGAACAAATTCAGAAGGTATTGAGAAAGTTTTTCTTACGGCGTCAACTCTTTTTTTGTCCGGATAAACAGCCGTCCATACTGCGCCAAGTCCCAAATCCTGCACGGCAAGCAAAATATTTTCCGTAGCTGCCGAACAATCCATTATCCAAAAATCTTCCGAGTCTTTTTTCCCGCAGACTATTATTGCTATAGAAGCTTCTCTGAGCATTTTTGCATAAGGAAGCTTGTCTGCAAGAGAGTCAATCACTTCGTGATCGTCAACTATGATGAAAGCCCATGGCTGAACATTCCTAGCGCTCGGAGCAGCCATGGCAGCTTTCAAAATAATGTCCAAGTCCTGCTGTTCTATTTTGCCCCTTTCATAACTTCTGACGCTTGTTCTTTTCATAATGGTGTCAATGGTCTGTGCTGCAAAAACATTTGAAACAAAGAAAAACGAAACAACAAAATACAAAAATAATTTTTTCATTGTATCCTCTTTTTAATTATATTACGGCAAGATAAAAGTCATTAATATAAGAACTAATAATTTATACATCCGAACAAAGAGAAAGACGCGATGAGTTCACAATATTTATTAAAAAGTATTTAAATTGCCCGTAATTATACCATAATATTTTTCGTGCTTGCAAGATTCGCTTGAATATAGTAAAACCATTTGGATGATTATAAATATCATCACGACAAAATACTATTACTGAAGCAAAAAAGTTTTTATTTTATCAACGCAAGCAGAGCTTGTTTGAGGAGTGAAATAACCTGGACAATTATAAACGCCGCGATAAAAAGGCTCAAAACAGGGTCAAAAAAATACATGTCCTTAAGATAATATATTGCTGATGCAGAGGCAATCAACGGCATTAAAGCGGCGCACAGCGCGTATTTTATGAAAAGCGTTTTTATGTCTTTATTTTTTTTGATTTCGGGATAAAGAAGCAATAAGCAAAAAGCCAGCCCTGTAAAAGCCGAAAATGCCATCCAGCATGTCATAGCAAGGTTAATCCCCACAGGGTCAGCAAAAAGAACAACCGCTTTATAAATTATATACAGAGCGATTATCAGCAGCATAACCCCGTTTAAACATATCGAATAGAACTGCGAACGTTTAAAGGCTTCGCCTTCTTCTTTGCTTATGTTTAAATTTTTGCCGATTATTGCAGGCAGCGCAGCAAACGACGCTGCGAGCATCAAGCCCGCGTGACTTAAAAGAGAAAGGCTTCCGGAAAAAAAGCTGCCCACCGTTTCAACAAACACCAGCAATAAGCCGATGCCTAAAACAGTGGGCAGTTTAAACTCTTCTTTTATTTTTATCATCGTTATTATTAAACAATTAATAAATAATCATTATTGTGTTTCGCAAGTCAGGCTTGCAAAACCTGTTAACAGGTTCGTCCGCGCCGAAATTCTAAACGGTTCATTGTTAATTATTAATTGGACTCCTGTTACTTTACCAGCGGCAGCCTGTAACTGTTCTTTTCCGTGAACTTAATGATGTTTCCCATCATTTCAACCGCTTCGGCGGGATATTGTCCTACCGCGGTTTCTGCTGAAAGCATTACATAATCGCTTCCGTCAATGATAGCGTTTGCAACATCGCTGACTTCTGCTCTTGTCGGAATCGGGTTTTCCACCATGCTTTCAAGCATTTGCGTCGCGGTTATGACGAACTTTTTGCGCGAACGGCATTTCTTTATTATATATTTTTGTACAACAGGCACAGTCCACAGCGGAATCGAAATTCCCATGTCGCCCCTTGCGACCATTATGCCATCGCACACGTCAAGAATCGAAGGAAGATTGTCTATTCCTTCCCTGTCTTCAATTTTAGCTATAAGTTTACAACAGTCTTTCTTTTTTTCTTTTTCCAATATGGAAATAAGAGGTCTCATGTCACCCGCAGTTCTCACAAAAGAATTTGCAACAAAATCGACATTGCGTTTTAAAGCAAAACGCATATCTTCCATGTCTTTTTTTTCCATATGAGGAAATTGAAGGTTCGCCTGCGGTATGTTGATGCCTTTATGCGTTTTGAGAACGTAATCCGACTGCACTTCTGTGATAAGCTCATCTTTTTTCGAAGACAATACTTTTAGTTTTAAGTTACCATCATCTATAAAAATATCGAAACCTTTTTTTATGTCCATAAGAGAATTTGAGTAATCTATGTAAATCTTTTTATTGTTGCCGGCAACCTCTTTATTCGTAAGTATAAGTTTTTGTTTCTTTTTCAGTTCGACTTTACCATTTTTGATTTCTCCGACCCTTATTCTGTGACCTTCAAGATCTGCAAGAATTTTTATGTCTCTGCTGTATTTTTTATTGAAATTTCTTATTAACGCAAAATCTTTTTCGTGTTCGACATAAGTTCCGTGCGAAAAATTAAGCCTTATAACCGTCATTCCCGCGTACGCCATTTTTTTCAGAACTGATAAAGAACGCGTCGCCGGCCCCATTGTGCATATTATTCCTGTTTTTGCCATTTGTGCTCCTTTCTTCTATTCAATTTAATATAGTGCATATAAAAAACAGCTTTTATTTCCATTCCGGGATTTCCTGTATCCAAAATTCTGTGCCGTGAACTCTGTTTACCGCGAGTTTTGAAGAATTTGCCCACTCTCCGCCTAGACTATAAGTATGATACAGTAAATACGGTGTATCAGGTATTCTTATCGGGTCCATAAAAGTCTTTCTTTGAGGATTATTTTTCTTTTCAGTCATAATCTCATAAAATTTACCTGTTTTTAAATCACAAACATAAATCCCGATAGTATCTTTTTCCACTTCATCTGAAGTACGGCCTTTCAAATTTCCGACAAAATGCGTTCCGTAAAAATATATTTTTTCATTCACATTATCAACATAAAAATATGTACGCGCCATTATTGCTATATAATTTTTTGAAAGAACCCTTCTCTTGCTGCCTTCTGCTAACTCAAAAATTTTATCTGCACTTATTATATCCAAACCTCTTGCCAAAAGTTCTTGTCTTTCTTCTTCTGTGCGGAGCGGGATAAGATTAATATATTTTTTGTCGTTAATAATAATTTTATTATCAAAATTATCGTAATCTTCAGCGTCACGTACAGGTATTATATTTTCCAACAGAGAATTTATTTCTTGTTCTTTTAGCGTTAATTCCATCAAATGCCTGTCGCGGTACTTTAATATAAGTGTTTTACTATGTCCGTTGCCAGCATCATAATTTAAACATATGTACAGTTCATTTTTGTTTATTACATATCCGTCAAAAGAACAATACCTTTTTTCAAGCCTGTAAAGCATAGAAGCTTCATTGTACGGCTGTTGCATATCATCAGCCGCTACCCCGCAAGCGGATAATATAAAAAGCGTAAATATTACTATTATTTATTTCATATTTAACATTTTATGTCTTCTTATTACAAAAAAAATCAGCTGCAGGTACTCTGTCTGGACCAAATTGCACTGAAAAATTATCTGTTTCTCCAATCTCTTTAGTTCTGGTGTTATAACCGTCAACTATAACTTTGCCGTCTTGTAAATCATTGCCTGTTACAAACACTACATGTCCTTGTCCGCCTGAGGGATTGTTATATATTGCCAGAATTATGTTGCCCTCAGCTGCAAGCTGTTGAGCTGTGGTATGGTCAAGAACGCCGCTTGCCATTCGTGGAATCATTTCGCCGTTACCGGATTTGCCGAAATAATCATACATCTGGTTTGCGGTCATTGTCCATGGGCTTCCTTCCGCCATCGGCAGCATTATGCCGTATCTGGCAGCAAGCCCGCAGTACACATATAAATACAGTATGAAGAATCATTACCCTTTGCATATTGCAGGTCTCTTTCCCTTGCCTGAATATACTTGTTTAACTTCTCGTATTCTTTTTCAATATCATCTCCATATATTCCTATATCAAAGAATAGTAAAGGCATATCAAAACCAAGCGGCTGTACATCTTTGCGGGAAGGTTTGAAATACGATACGCAGCTTATATATATTACCGCGTCGGACGCATTAATAAAAGTTACGACGGCGTTTGAATACCCGTTTGCCGTAATTACGATTTTTGCCCGTTATACAATAAAAGCATGCTTTATTTATGCAACAATAAATATGTGCTATTTGTTATGAATCTACTTTCGGCAGATGAGATAAAGCTTCTTCAACTTTTTCCGAAGGATACTCATAATCCAGCATTTTTCCGGAAAGGTAGTTATCATATGCGGATAAATCGAAATGTCCGTGACCTGAAAGATTGAAAAGAATAGTTTTTGATTTTCCTTCTTCTTTTGCTTTAAGTGCTTCATCGATGGCCGCTTTTATCGCGTGTGCCGATTCTGGCGCAGGAAGAATTCCTTCCGTTCTCGCAAAAGTTACTGCAGCATCAAAAACTTCGCGCTGCTTTACCGCTATCGGTGTAACGATTTTATGTTTTACCAAAGCCGAAACGAGCGGAGATGCTCCGTGATAACGCAGTCCTCCTGCATGTATTCCGCCTGGCATAAAAGTATGTCCAAGCGTATACATTTTAAGAGCAGGCGTAAATCCCGACGTGTCACCATAATCGTACGCTAAAATGCCTTTTGAAAGTTTTGGGCATGCTGAAGGTTCCACTGCGATCGCCTTTAAATCCGCTTTTTTACCATGCAGTTTGTCCATTATAAAAGGAAAAGCCGTTCCCGAAAAGTTTGAACCGCCGCCAAGACATGCGATAACTATATCGGGATAATCGCCTGCTATTTCAAGCTGCTTTTTTGCTTCAAGACCTATTACTGTTTGATGCATTGCTACATGATTTAAAACGCTTCCTAGAGAATATTTCGCATTTTTATGTGTAATCACATCTTCGATAGCTTCGGAAATCGCTATTCCCAAAGAACCCTGATTGTCCGGATCTTCGACTATAACTTTTCTTCCGACTTCGGTTTGAACTGAAGGGCTGGAAAAAACCTGTGCTCCGTAAACTTGCATTAAAGATTTTCTGTAAGGTTTTTGTTCAAAAGAAACTTTAACCATATAAATGACGCATTCGATGCCAAACATTTTGCAGGCCATAGCGAGAGCCGATCCCCACTGTCCTGCGCCAGTTTCCGTAGCTATCCTTTTTACGCCTTCTTTCATGTTATAGTAAGCCTGCGCAACTGCGGAATTGGATTTATGGCTGCCCGAAGGACTTACACTTTCATTTTTAAAGTATATTTTTGCGGGGGTGTCTAAAGTTTTTTCAAGATTGTATGCCCTTACGAGCGGGGAAGGTCTCCATATTTTGTAAACGTCAAGGACTTCCGACGGAATATCTATAAATCTTTCCATGCTCATTTCTTGTTTTATGATTTCTGCGGGAAAAATTGCCGATAAGTCCTGTGCGGTGGCAGGTTTTCCAGTTTTTGTGTTAAACGGCGGATCGAGCGGCTGCGGAAGATCTGCCTGTATGTTGTACCACTGTTTAGGCATGTCCTGCTCGTTTAATATTATTTTCTTTAAACTTGATTTTGACATTCTGCTCTCCTTATTTAATAAATTAAAGAAATGGCTGCGACAGCTGCGGAATTACCATCGAAAGCCCGGAGCTTTAAATATTTTTAAAATATACGGTAGATAATCAAAAAGATTTTTATATTTCATAAATAATTAAAAATTATATATAATACTCGAAATAAAAGTCAAATAAACAAAAAAAATTGCATGCCCACAAAAAATCAAAAAATGATTGAAAATAAAATCATTATCGTTTTTTTAGAGAATTATTGACTTTTTTTTAAAATTATATTATAAATTAAAGGCGTTTTGAAAATTTAGCAGCTATTAAGTTGCGGAGGTATTTTTCAGATGAAAAAGCCCGATGTCATTAGGCAGGTTTCAGATGTTTCAGGATTAACTCAAGGCGATTCCAATCGAGCAATAAAAGCTCTCGTAAAAGTTATACAGGACAGTCTGAAAACCGGTGAGGTCATTTCGCTTTCAGGGCTTGGCTCATTCCGAGCTAAATCACGCAAAGCTAGACAGGGCAGAAACCCTAAAACGGGCGAAGTGATTCCTGTTCCACCCGGCAAAAAGGTTTCTTTCAAGCCCACCACTACCCTCAGGAAAATAATACAATAGCAGAGTACCAAATTTATGATAAATATAGAGCCATCAAAAAAATTAGATAAGTTACCGCCATATCTTTTTACAAAAATTAACCTTTTAAAAACTGAAGCTTACACAAAAAATCTTGATGTAATCGATTTGGGCATGGGTAATCCGGATTTGCCTACGCCCAATCATATTGTTGACAGGCTTTGTGATACTGTAAAACATCATCATAATACACACAGATACCCGCAGGCAAAGGGTATGCCGAAATTCAGAAGGGCTGTAGCCGAATGGATGGGGAGAAGGTTCGGCGTAAATATGGAACCTGAAAGTGAAATTCTTGCGCTTATAGGTTCAAAAGAAGGAATTGCTCATCTTTGCATGTCTTATCTAAATCCAGGAGATTATGTTTTAGTCTGTGACCCCGCTTATCCCGTACATTTTAATGGAGTTGTTCTTGCCGGCGCAAAAATCTATTCAATGCCTCTTCTTGAAAAAAACGAGTTTCTGCCGGATTTTACGAAAATACCGGAAAAAACGGCACAAAAAGCAAAAATAATGTTTTTAAATTACCCAAATAATCCGACAGCTGCTGTTGTTGAAGATAATGAATTTTGGAAAGAAGCCATAAGATTTTGCAAAAAGTATAATATTTTGCTGGTTTCCGACAATGCTTATTCAGAACTCACTTTCGGCGATTACTGCGCACCTTCGATTTTTGAGTTTCATGGGGCAAAAGAGGTCGCTTTGGAATTTCATTCATTTTCCAAGACATTTAATATGGCAGGCTGGAGGCTCGGATGGGTTTGCGGGGACAAAAAGCTTGTCGGCCCGTTAGAAAAATTTAAATCATTTTTAGATTATGGCGCGCCGACTTTTATGCAGCTTGCCGGCATTGCAGCTTTAAACGGTTCTCGGGAATGCGTAAAAGAGCTTTCTACAGTTTATGAAAGAAGAATGAAAAAAATGACGTATGGTTTACAGAAAATAGGCTGGAAAGTCAGAGAAAGCAAAGCGACAATGTATATTTGGGCGGGTTTGCCCGACTGTTTGTTAAAAGAAGGGTCATTAAAAGTTGCAGAAAAACTTATAAAAGAAACTGGTGTTGTGGTTTCGCCTGGAGTGGGTTTCGGCAAACATGGCGAAGGGTATGTGCGAATATCGCTTGTAACGCATGACAGGCGCTTTCATGATGCGCTTCTTAGAATAAATAAATTTACCAAAAACGCAGCAAATCAAAATGTTTCAAAAAGCATTTAAAAATAAAGGAAACGGTTTTATGAAAAAGAAATATATCAATGCAGGGCTTATAGGGTACGGCACTGTAGGCAAAGGCGTAGTAAAAATTTTGGAAGAAAACAAAAAAATAGCATTGCGTAAAGTCGGAAAACCGGTGAAAATCAAGTCAATATGTGATTTAAACCCGATAGACAGGCCAGAACTTTACGTTAAAAATTTCAAAGACATCATAAAAGATCCAGAAATCGATTTAATCATAGAACTTATCGGAGGATACGAGCCCGCAAGAACGATAATTCTAGAAGCTCTGCAAGCCGGAAAAAACGTCGTTACTGCAAACAAAGCTGTTTTGGCAAAATATTGGGACCAGATTTTTACTACGGCTCAGAATTGCCAAAAATCGATTTATTATGAAGCTTCGGTTGGCGGCGTTATTCCTGTCGTTCAGGGTTTAAGCGAAGGAATGGCTTCAGAAGAAATTCTTGAAATCAAAGGCATTTTAAATGGTACGACAAATTTCATTTTAAGTGAAATGACAAAAAAAGGTGTTGACTACGATGAAGCTTTAAAAGCCGCTCAAAAAGCGGGTTTTGCGGAAGCTGACCCTTCATTTGATGTTAATGGCATAGATACAGCAAATAAGTTAGCCATACTTGCTTCGCTTGCATGGGGCGGCTGGATAAAAGTCAAAAACATTTCCGTAAAAGGTATAGGAGATCTGGACATAGCTGACGTTTTAATAGCGCAGGAGTTCGGTTATGACATAAAACTTATCGGTTCGGCGCAAAAAACAAAAGCTGGAATAGATTTATCTGTACAGCCGTGTCTGGTAAAACACGGACATGCCTTTGCAACCGTTGAAAATGAATATAATGCCGTAACGATTACCGGAAAAGATTCGGATGATGTTTTGTTTTACGGCAAAGGAGCAGGACAACTGCCTGCTGCAAGTGCAGTCGTTTCTGACATAATAAATCTTTCAAAATTTATAGTTACAAATACAGCAGGAATCGTGCCGGATGTAATTTACGATAAAAAAACAAAAATAAAAATTCTTCCATCCGGAAAAAGTAAGAGTTCTTATTATCTGCGTTTCAACGTTGTGGACAAACCGGGCGTTCTTGCAAAGATTTCCGGCATTTTGGGTAAATACAAAGTTTCAATTGCAAGCCTTTCACAGCCCGATATGGAAGAAGACGGCATTACCCAGATAATAATTACGACTCATATGACAAATCGAGAAAATCTTGAAAAAGCGTTAAAACAAATAGACGCAGCAAAAACCATAGTAAAATCCAAAACAGTAAAAATAAAAATAGAATTCTAATATCCTTGCAGACGGAAAAATATAAAAGCATAAAAGGAGGCTGAGAAGCAGTAACCTTGCGTGCAAGCCGCATGATTTATGCTCTTGTTCTTTATCCAGCCTTCATCTTCATATTAAAATACTAAAACAATAACATCTGAAAATTAAATTATGTTCCCACAGAGCCGAAAACTGTCCAAAGAACCGTAGTTTGTACATCAGAAACCTAAAAATAGTCCTGTGGAATAACCGTGTCGAATTTTGTTTCGACGCGCTTTACTTGTCAGAAAAACACTCAGTTTGCCGATTTTAGCTTTTCACATAAGCCAAAAATCTTTAAATAATGTAAACTTTATACAAAATAATTAAAATTGACCGTGTTTTTTTTATATTATAGAATTTTTTAGATTTATTAAAAGAGGATAAGCGGCTAAATGGAAAAACTTATTTTGGAAATCATAGACGGACAGCAGATTACAAAAGAAGAAGCATCAAAACTTTTTGATTTTGAAATTGAAGAACTTTTTTTTGCAGCTTCAAAAATACGTAAAAAATATAAAGGCAACAAAGTAAAAATTTGTTCCATTATCAATGCAAAATCGGGACAATGCAGCGAAAACTGTAAATTTTGTGCACAATCTGCTCATCATAAAACAAATGTCAATGTCTATCCTTTAGTTTCAAACGAAAAAATAGAAGAAGTTTCAAATAAAGCTCTTGAAAACGCCGGATGTTTTGGCATAGTTTCAAGTGGAAACAATTTAACCGATGAAGAAATAGACAGACTTTGCGATTTGCTTAAAAAGCATAAAAAATCAGACCATTTTGGCATGTCCGTAGGATATCTATCCGATGAAAATTTAAAAAAACTTCAAAAAGCCGGCTTAAAAAAGCTTCATCATAATCTGGAAACTTCCGAAAGTTTTTTTCCAAATATCTGTACAACGCACAGTTATGAGGAAAGAAAAAACACTATAAAAAGGGCAAAAGCTTTGGGGTACGAAATATGCTCGGGTGGATTATTCGGCATGGGCGAATCCGTTAAAGACAGAATAGAATTGGCTTTTACATTAAAAGAACTCGGAGCGGACAGCGTTCCAATGAACTTTTTAATGCCGGTAAAAGGCACTGCACTTGAAAACATAACGCCTCTTGCTCCGGTTGAAATATTAAAAACGATAGCCGTATTTAGAATAATTCTTCAAACTCCTGACATTATGATATGCGGCGGCAGGGAAATAAATCTGCGCGATTTGCAGTCGATGATTTTTTATGCAGGAGCAAACGGCACCATGAGCGGCGGTTATCTCACCACTTGGGGAAGAGACCCGAAAACCGACAAACAGATGATAAAAGATTTAGGACTGGAAATAGATCCACATCGCTGATTTTTGAACGTTATATATCAGTAAAGTACATGCTTGACAAATTCATATTTAATAAGGATAAGAAATGCAAAATTATCTGAAGGTAAAAAAAGAAGAAGAAATCAAACGCAGAATAGCTGTTGACATATTTAAAGCATTTGATACGGTTTATATTATAGGTAATATCGATTTTTGTGTTTCACGGAAAGTCCATGTTCTTGATATGTTTGAAAACAGAACAGATTTTTTCTGGGCGGAAAGCAAGAAAGGTAAATCAGATATTTACGCATCCATTACACAGCTTATTTTAACTATTGGCAAAGCTAAAACTTACACAAAAGAGCTGCCGCCAATGTATATCGGAGCGTTTGATGCGGTTCAAATAGCGTTTGTTCCTTATTCTGAAATACAACATATATTTAGTCAGAATGATTTTAATTGGAATGTTACACCGAGTGATCATACAACAAAAGAATTCAAGCAAATATACAGTTTCATAAAAGAAAGTATAGATAAGAATGCAGCATTATTTGACTATGAAAGAGATGAATCAGAGCTTAAGCAATTTATCAACAACAAATTTAAGATAGGTAATGACATACAGAATAAAATCAAAATAGATAAAAATAACTATATAGTTATATATAACAAATGGCGCGAAGCAGTCAAGCCGACAATTAGTATAAACTGGGACGATATTGTTGACAATTTGATAGACGCTGATTTTTATTTAGCTGACCTGTTGTCTGCCAAGAATATAACTATCTCTGAAAAATTATTTGTTTTGCTAAACGATAATAGATATAACATCAACAAAAGAATAGACAAATATGGATTAATATCGCTACAAGAAGTAGGATTTAGAGATAAAGGCAAGGCACATACACAATTTTGGAATAGGTATGAGCATCCGCCAAAAGAGGAATACTGGGAATATATTGTCAACCGCCGGGATTTATTAGTTTCTCAAGATGTCAGAGAAATAAAAGGCGCATATTTCACACCGCAGATATGGGTAGAAAAAGCGCAGCAATATCTTGCTGACGTTTTGGGTGAAAATTGGCAGGACGATTATTATATATGGGATTGTGCCGCTGGAACAGGCAATCTTTTAACAGGTCTTTCAAACAAATATAATATCTACGCTTCAACATTAGACAAACAGGATGTCAATGTTATGTATGAGCGTATAGATAACGGTGCAAATTTACTCAAAGACAATGTATTTCAGTTTGATTTTCTTAATGATGATTTCTCAAAACTACCTCAAGGACTACAAGAGATAATCAATAATCCGCAAAAAAGAAAAAAGCTTGTCATATTTATCAATCCACCGTATGCCGAAGCAGGCAATGTCAAACAGAGAACAGGTACTGGAAAAAATAAAGACGGTGTAGCAAAAAACAATAAGTCCATATATTATAAATATTCACATCTTATAGGTAAGGCAGCAAATGAGGTATTTGCGCAATTCCTTATTCGCATCTATTTTGAAATAGCAGGCTGTAAAATTGCAGAATTTTCTAAATTGAAACTTTTGAGCGCCCCGAACTTTGCCAGAATACGTCAGATATTCAAAGCCAAACTTGAAAAAATGTTTGTAGTTCCATCATATACATTTGACAATGTTGACGGACATTTTCCGATAGGGTTTAAAGTGTGGGACACAGATAAGAAAGAATGTTTTGTAAAAATAAAAGCTGATGTATATATCGAGAATGGTGATTATATAGGACAAAAAACTATTTATTCTTACGATGATGTAAAGGGTTTTTTGAGCAAGTGGCTTGTTGAATTTAAAGATAAGCATAATACGCCGTTAGGAATGATGAACTCAGGCCGTAATGATTTTCAAAATCAAAGACTTGTTTATATCAAAAATCAAATTTCAGATAGTGCACACTCTATTACTATTACTCCTACCCTTACTAATATTATTCCTGCAAGTATATACTTTGCTGTTCGCAAGTGTATACCAGCAACTTGGTTAAATGACCGAGACCAGTTCTTATATCCGATTGATGGCTGGGAAAAAGATACTGAATTCCATAATGACTGTTTAGTCTATACACTATTTAATAACAACATACAAGCAAAATATGGCATTAATCACTGGATTCCGTATACAGAGCGGGATGTCAATGCAAGAAACAAATTTGAAAGTCATTTTATGTATGATTTTATCAAGAATAGGAAATTCTCAACAGCGGCAGAACAATTATTGGCAGCTGGCTTGGAATTATGGAAGTATTATCATTCAAAGATAACAGAATTAAATGTCGCTGCAAAAGAGCAAATAAACGCCGGATTTTACGATATTAAAGAGTATTTTCAGGGACGCAATGAAAAAGGTAAGATGAACAATAAGTCAAATGATGCCGAATATATGCGCTTAATCAAGGCAATCAGTTACAATGCCAATATAATAAGTAAAAAAATAGAGCCTAAAATATATCAATACGAATTCTTAAAAAAATGAGTTTTTGGGATTTTTAATACGATTTTTGCAATGTGTGCGGCTCTAAATAAATATCATTGTTTGCTAAAACAAAAAGGAAAGATAAAAAGTTAAATATCACTCCGAAAAAAACTAATAAAGCTATTAATTTGGTCTGTAGAAATTTAGAAATCAATTTGTCCTCCAATTTGTTTGTTATAATTAAAATAATAAAATTTACAATACCTAAATTTACATTTGAGGACAAAATTGTAAATTGTATAAAAATTGTGTAGTATGAATTGCCATCAATGTTTTCAGCAAATTAAAAGTCAGGTTGGAATAATATGCAAAATAAAACAGTGTTAATAACCGGAATTTCAAGAGGCATAGGTAAAGAGCTTGCGTTTGCGTTTTCAGAAAACGGCTGGAACGTATGCGGCTGTTATAAAACTAATAAGCCGGAATATGAAATTGACCGCTGTAAAGTTTTTCAATGCGATATTTCAAATCCTGAAGAAGCAGCTTCTTTTGTAAAAAATTCGCGGGAATCATTCGGCAAAATAGATTGTCTTATCAATAACGCATCAATAGGCAAAAATAAAATAATTCTAAAAGAGTCTGCAAAAAATTGGAATGAAGTCATACAAACAAATCTCAACGGCACATTTTATATGATTAAAGAAACGCTGGCAGTTATGTCAAAGCAGCGCAGCGGCTCAATAATAAATATTTCTTCAATTTCCGCTTTTAAATCTTATGCAGGAGCGGCAAGTTATTCAGCTTCAAAAGCCGCGGTTACGGCAATAACAAAAACCGCTGCAAGGGAAGGAGGACGTTTCGGCGTTTCTGTAAACGCCGTGCTTCCGGGTTTTCATTTTACTTCTCTCGGAAAATCTGCCGGCGGCAAATATATAGAAGAAAGAAAAGTAGAAAGCGTTTTAAATACCACTACTGACATAAAAGAACTTATAGAGTTTATTCTCATGCTTTCGCGGTTTAAAACTGTTTCCGGACAAATATTCAATATCGATTCAAGAATAATTTAAAAAATTTGCAAAAATAGCTGTTTATTTTATAACAGGAAAACAATGAACCCTAAGGTAAGATTTGCAGTGACCGGAATGGGAATAGTTTCTCCACTCGGAACTGGAAAAGAAACAAATTGGCAGAGATTGATAAGAGGCGGCTCGGCCGTACAATATGAAATAAAAAGCGAAGCATTCTTGGCACGCGTTCAAGATTTTAATATTCCGCAAAATATGCGGCGGCTCGGAATGGCTTTTATTGCCGCAAATGAAGCATTGGCAGAATCGGGCGTAAAAAATTCGGATTATTTACCGCGTCGAATAGCTCTTTCCTGTGGAGAAAGCAAACAAGATATATTTGCAAAAAATTTTACTTTAGAAAATGATTTTCCACAGCAGCTTAAAAGAGTGCTGGATATACATGGTGAAACCCGTTGTGCTGCGGCTGCCTGCGCTACTGGTTCTTTAAATATAATTCAAGGCTGCCGTATGATTGAAGAAGGTATATGCGACGCGGCATTATGCGGCGGCGCTGAAACTTCCATTCATCCCCTTTACATTGCGGCATTTAGAAATATCGGAGTGCTTTCAAAGCACGGAATACGACCTTTTGACAAAAATCGCGACGGTTTTGCCATAGGCGAAGGCGCGGCATTTATAGTTGTGGAAGATATCAAAAGAGCCCTATTGCGCGGTGCAAAAATTTATTGTGAAATAACCGGCTTTGCCGAAGGCATTTTTTCTAATCATCCGCTCAACATCGATTCATGTGAAAAAATGGCATACATCATAAAAAATGCTGCAAAAGATGAAATTCCTGATTATATTCATATGCATGGAACAGGAACAAAAGCCAATGATTTACGTGAAAGCGAAGCGATTGTTTCTGTTTTTTCAAATATACAAAATTTATCGGTAAGTTCCACAAAAGCAGCTACTGGACATATGCTCGGCGTTTCTGGCGTTGTGGGTGCAATATTTTCAATACTTGCAATGAGAAATAATATAGTTGCGCCGACGCTTAATTTCAGGGAAACCGATATAAAACAAGGTTTGAACTACACGCCCGTAAAAGCGCAAAAAAAATCTGTAAACTCTTCACTTTCCCTTTCTTTTGGTTTTGGTGGACAGGGAGCGGCTTTGTATTTCAAACGCAGCGCAGTCAACTCGTTTTAACCTCAAAGCTAGAATATTTTTTAGTTTGCGAAAAAGAAACAGTGGCAATTTCCTAAAAATTGTATAATCTTATAACAATAAAAAGTTTATGTTGAAACTTCCTGACGTTACCATAGCGGCTTTGGCTTGCACGCATGTGTATGAAACTGTCCAAGCTTTGAAATACAGCATGAAATGTGTCGAGTTTGGCGATGCGGTTTTGATAAGCTATAAAAAGCCGTTTTATCTGCCAGCTGGCATCCGTTTTGAATATACTTCAAAAAATAAAAGCATAATTGAGTTCAACCATAAGATACTTTACGAACTGCATAAATATGTCCACACTAATTTTGTTCTTTTGGTGCATTACGATGGTTTTGTGATAAATCCGGATATGTGGCGCAAAGAATTTTTAGATTATGATTATACGGGTTCCCCGTGGCCAAAATTAAAATCTTTGAAAGATATTAAAGGCAATATATGCCGTGTCGGAAATAGTGTTTCTCTGCGTTCCAAAAAGCTGCTTGAACTTCCTTCAAAAATCAAAATGCCTTTTGAAAAAGCGCACAACGGCACATATAATGAGGATTTAATTGTCTGTGTAAGCAAAAGGCATATTTTTGAAGAACACGGAATGCGAATAGCGCCTTTGGAAATTGCGAAATATTTCGGGCATGAAGCTGTAATTCCTGAAACAAAAGGCATTCGCCCGTTTGCGTTTCACGCCTATTTCGGCAAAAATTTTAAAAATAAACGTTTCGGCAGAGTTTGGCTTAAATATATTTTTATGAATAAACCTTTTTATATGCTGCGTCGTACTTTTTTAAAGCCTCTTATCGAAAAAATAAGGAAAAAGTACGATGTTTTGACAAAGTATAAATAAGAAAGTGCAGACAAAAACATTGAAATGGCAGCTTTTTTGACAATACGATTAGGAGTATAAAATGTTAGACAACTTTTTATCCGAACAATTATTACAGATACAAACTGCTGGACTTGAACGCAAACTCCGTTTGATTTCTTCTAATCCCAGTGCACATATAAATATCGGCAGGAAGAAATATATTAATTTTTCGTCAAACAATTATCTGGATTTGGCGGACAGCGCGCAAATCCGCAAAGCAGCGGCGCAGGCGGTCAAAAAATATGGCACAGGGGGTGTTTCTTCACGTTTGGTCGGAGGCAATCTTGAAATTCATGAACAGCTGGAAATGGAACTTGCTGCTTTTAAATCCAAAGAAAAAGCGCTGTTGTTCCCGAGTGGCTATCAGGCAAATGTCGGAGTGATAAGCGCTCTTGCTTTAAAAAATGCCAATGCGTGTGTTATAATGGACAAACTCAATCATGCTTCTCTTTGGGACGGCGCAAAACTGTCAGGAGCGAGAATTTTTGTTTATGAACATTGCGATATGGCTTCATTTGAAACCGTGCTCAAAAGAGCCCGCGGTTATACGTTAAAACTTGCCGTTGTGGAATCCTTTTTTTCTATGGACGGAGATTGTACTCCATTAAAAGATTTCGTACAATTGTGTGCTAAATATGGAGCTGTAAGCATGATTGACGAAGCTCATTCGACCGGCGTTTTCGGCAAAGAAGGCAGAGGCATGGCGTCAGAACTCGGTATTGAAGATAGAGTGGATATAATTATAGGCACTCTTTCAAAAGCTTTTGCCGCACAGGGCGGCTTTGTTTGTTCAAGCAAAAAATTAATTGATTTTTTAATAAATAAAAGCAGGGCTTTCATTTATACAACTGCAATTTCACCACTAATTTGCGCTGCAGCATTAAAAGCTCTCGAGATAATAAAAAAGTCCGATGACCGAAGAAAACATTTGACAGAAATTTCCAGATATTTAAAAGATAAATTGAAAAAAGCCGGTTTTAATACGTCAAATTCTGTTTCTCAAATTGTTCCGATAATAACGGGAAGCATAGAAAGCACACAAAAAATCGCTGAACTTCTTTATCGAAACGGCATATATGCTCCCGCCATAAAATTTCCAACAGTTCCGCAAGGACTTGCAAGAATAAGAATATCTTTAACATCCGGTCATGATTTTACAGATATCGAAAAGCTGCTGGAAGCTGGAATAATGAGAAGATAGGAGACCTGATAGAGTTTTATCGGACGGGCATTTGAAGGTGGCAAATTAGAATATGACATCTAGAAGCATTTAACTGAGCAAAGAGAGCTGGCAAAAGGATACTTTAGACAGTCTTTTTGACATTTCCGCACAGATTCTGCCTTACATGCCTCTGAAATCTTCAGTTAAAAGGAATTCTTGCCAAAGTGCGCATATCTCTGTTTCCGCGGGATTTTTTGGCTGCCTTATGGAGAAGCTGCCGGTTTTTGCATAAATTATTTCTATGATAGAAGAATGCTTTGTTTCTTTGTTTTTTATTTTGATTTTGTTGATTTCACAGTTTTCACTGACGACATATTGCGCATAAAATTTTGAGGTATGGTTTATAAAATTAATAAAATTTAAAGCTTTGTTTTTGAGATTTACAAATTTTTTACTTACTGTGCTTGATACGGACATGGCGGCCTTTTTTGCCAAAACGTCGGCTTCGTCGTTTTTTTTGTTTCCAGTGTGGCTTTTAATATGACGCCATTCAATGTTTATATTTGCGTTTTTTATAAAAGAGACATACTCTTTTGACAAATTGTTTTTCGGTTTCCATTCGCCTGTCGCAAACTTTTCTATACCCTGATAATCGTAATTTATTCTCACTTTCAATACTTTATTCGCAAAACACCATTTTAAAACTTCAATAACAGATTGCAGTTCTCCGCCGAACTGTCTGAATTCCACGTTTAAAATTATTCCCGTTATTTCAGCTTTTAGCTCATCGCCGAGATAAATAACGGCTCCATAACCTGCGGCTCCTGCAATATAAGAGCCGTCCACAAAAGCCTCGTAAATTCCGCTTCTTGCATCATAGGTGCTGTTTCCGTTCAGATTATTCCATGCATTGTCAATAATTACAGAAATTTTCTCATTTTTAATTTGTTTTTTTATTGAATATGTGTTTTTTGAAGGTTTATAATATATTAAAAGTTTACCATAATTTTGTCCGTTTTTGCTTACCTCGGCAATGAGCATATAATCTCTGAAACTTTCGTCATTGAAAAAAAGTTCAACTTTTTCATTTCTCAAAGCGCTATGCAATTCTAAAACTTTAATGGTCAATTCTTTCTTATAAAGAGGCATTTTGACTCGATTGTTTCGGCAGCATATCGGCCGTTATTTATGACGTTTATTATATCAAATTTCTGCTAATGCAAAGATATTATAGACTATTTTCCAATCTGCTTTTACCTTTGAGGTACCAAAAAATTTTATTTCTTGACTTAAACTATTCTTTAATATATAATCGCTTGACATGAACTGTATTCCTATTTTCTATAAATCATTATTTGGTTCTACGGCAAGCAAATTTAATATGCCGGTTTGGGACGCATGCTGGAAAGCCTATGAAAACAAACAGTATTTGAAATCGTTTGAACTTCTTTTTGATTATATAAATCCCGAATTTAATAAAAAGTACATATCCGCTGATAAAAAATCATATAAAATTCCGCATGGTTCCATAGTGGTCAGCATAAATATCGACGATAATACTATTTCCGTAAATGCGCCTTTTTTAAATATACCGGAAAAAAATGCTGTTGCGCTTTTGCGTCAAATAACGGAAATCAATTTTAATGAACTTTGCCTTGAGCAAATATTTTTAAGAGGAAGATCCCTCACTTTTGAGTATGTTTGCAAGATATGCGAATATAATCCCAACAAACTTTATTCGGTTTTTAGGCAGATATGCCTGACAGGCGACAAATATGACGATAAATTCATTTCGCAGTTCGGAGCGGAACGCATAACTAAACCGCTGATAACGCCTTTTAAACCTGAAACAGCGGAGATATGCTATAGGACTGTTGTAAATATAATAAACGAAGCTTTCGAATATGTCAAATATTTTGAAAATAACCGCTATTTTGGTTGGGCTTGGAGCATGCTTGCCTCCACAATGCGCAAAATAGATTATTACGCTCATCCTCAGGGACAATTCCGCTATGAACTCGAGCGGGAAATATCGGACATGCATTCAAATAGATTAAACCTTTCGGAAATTGTAACGCGTGCAAAAGCCTATCTTGAAAAACTGCTCACTACCGATAAAAAAAGTTTCATAAAAGATTTGTACGATATAGAAGTGTTTATTCCGTTTAAGCGAAGATCTAACCTGAAAGATATTCAGAACAATTTTCAGAAAGCGTATGAACACATAGAAAAATTTTTCGACGGTGGAGATTATATAGCCGCCGCGATGGAAACGCTTTTCTGTTTTTACAATTTATATTATCACAATGATTTGCAAGATGACATAAACGCGATAATCGTAAATGCAATGAGGCATTCGTCGGCAAAAGTATGGAGTGAAGGCACTCCGATTCTTTATGAGGCAATAAGCAAAATAATGAGGGGCGATTTGACTGTTAA
The DNA here is from genome assembly GCA_031279415.1 of Candidatus Endomicrobium procryptotermitis. Lineage (NCBI taxonomy): Bacteria > Pseudomonadati > Elusimicrobiota > Endomicrobiia > Endomicrobiales > Endomicrobiaceae > Endomicrobium > Candidatus Endomicrobium procryptotermitis. Next base: position 77,096 of record JAITIP010000003.1, read on the forward strand.
AAAAGGCTTTTTTGCAAATTTTTTCGGACAATAATATGAACAAAAATAAAATAATTTCGCAAATAGTTTTTAAAGTAAACCACGCAGGCGGTTCCTGCTCGTGTTTTTATTTGAAAGACTACAATTTTTTCATCACTAACTGTCATGTCGTGGAAGGGTTCAAAAAAGTAGCCATAGAAAATTCGGAAAAAGAAAATTTTGTCACAAATGTCGTAGTGCAAGATCCAGCTGCTGACATAGCTTTTCTTCATTCGGAAAATGATTTCAGTTATCTTCCTTCCATAGAACTTTCACAAGAAATAAAACCTGAAATCGGATCTCAGGTATGCGCCGCGGGTTTTCCTTTCGGTATGCCGTTTACCATTACGAACGGCACAGTTTCGGCTCCAGAACAGTTGATTGACGGCCATAATTACATTCAAACTGACGCGGCGGTAAATCCAGGAAATAGCGGCGGACCACTATTTAGCGCGTCGGGACAGCTCATAGGAATAACGGTGTCAAAACTTAAAGAAGCTGAAAATATGGGCTATGCAATACCTGTTTCAATGCTTAAAGAAATGCTTGAATCGGTCAAAGATATTGACCGCACGGTTTTTGCCATACAGTGCAATACGTGCAAAGCTTTGATAAAAGAAGAAATCGAATACTGCCAAAACTGCGGAAATAAAATGAATATAAACGCTTTTAAAGAAGAAAAACTGACGCATTTGGCAGTTTTTTGCGAACAGTCCATCGCAAATATGGGCATCGATCCGATAATTGCGCGCAAAGGTTATGAAACGTGGCGTTTTCATAAAGGCAGTGCTGAAATAAGAATGTTCGTCTATCAAAACAATTATATGTTCTCAACGTCGCCGTTAAATGTTCTTCCAAAACAAAATATCGAGCCTTTATTAAGGCTTTTGCTTTCAGAAAACATTAAACCTTTTCAGTTTGGAATTTCAAAAAATGAAGTTTATATTTCTTACAGAGTGCAAATATCGGACATTTTCTCAGGTTCAGTCGAAGAAATTAAAAATAATTTCACACAAATAGCCATAAAAGCAAACGAACTTGACAATTACTTCCACGACAATTTTGGTTGTGCTTTTTCGGAATATTCCAAAAAGAACGGCAAAGAATAAAATGGTTCTAAATATATCCTTTCAGCTCGTCTTCAAATTTTCGCCAGTCCGGAAAAGCTTTTTTCATATACTCTTTAAACCTTTTATTGTGTTTCCTTTCTTTAAGATGTAAAAGTTCGTGAGCGGTAACATATTCGATACAGCCGACGCTCTTTTTTGCAAGTTCTACATTTAAAATTATTTTTTTATCGGATATATGGCAAAGTCCCCATCTGTCTTTCAGTCTTTTATAACCAATAATCACGGGGTTTCTTAAAATAACCTTATCCTTTTCGATTCCGCTGCCAAACCAATTCAGTTTGTCCCGCATGCTTTTAAATAAAAACTTCAACGAATCAGGTTCAGTATAAATGCCGAGTTTTTCCTCCCATTTTAAAACAAAAGACGGAACAATCTCTTCGAGTTTAATTTTATAGAATTCATCCATTGCTTTTTTTCTGTCAATGACGTCGGATTGCGGAGAGATATACATATCCACAGAATCAAAATTGAAAAAAACTTTAGGTGCAGCGGCATAATTGAAAACTTTTAACGTATATTTTTTTCCAAAAAGCTCAATGCGTTCATCGCTGACATAATTATTAACCGTTCTGGCCGGCAATGTGGATATTTTTTCCTTGTGTTTGCGTATCCATGCGATTTTTGAGGCAAAAAAAACTTCTATGGCATGCAATGACATTTTTAAAGGCGCCGATATGCAGACTTCGCCCGATAAAGAGTTTATTGAAATATAAATATTTTTGATTTTCTTTCTTTTGACCTCGGATTCAATCTCTGCGATTTTGAGTTTTTCCATATTTAAGTTATTTCCAAAAAAGCACTCCCACTTTTTATTCTTTTCCGCGGCCTTTTACCAGCTGCACATAAGCCGCAAGCCTGAAATCGTCGCTTTTAATATGATTTATAAGCCAATCGGCCATAATCTGAATCGTATGTTCGAGAAGAACGTCGCTGTAACCTTCCACATTAAGCTTTTCAACCAATTCTTTGACTGTTCGTTTAAAATCGTTATGATAACTTTTGTGGTTAAATTTGTCTGGATAATTATATTCTTCCTGCAATTTTTCTTCATCGGCGAAATGTTGTATCACATAAGCCGTAAGAAACTCTATAGTTTTATTGAGCTCTTGCGCACCTTCTCTGCGATGCTGTGCTTCCACAAGTTTATTTAATGCTGAAAACAATCCTTTATGCTGGCTGTCAATTATTTCATTTCCGGTCTCTAAATCACTGCTCCATTCATATGCCATATATTTCCTCCTTTTTTGCAATATTTTACTTTTTTTGAATACTCTTTTCCATAACATTGAAAATAATAAAAGTGTTGAAAGCAATATAATAATAATATAGAATAAGTTCTTAAGGAAAAACATGAAAAAATTCAAATCGTTTATATATGGGTCTGTAATTGTATCTTTATTTATGTCTTTGACATTTGCGCAAACGACAAAACTACTTTTTAAAATTGAAAGAAGCAAAAATGCCAATTTAGTACGCTACGATGCTAAAATTGACAACGACGGCCGGATAGATAAGGAAACTCCGATTGACTACTACTGGCTGTTATATGCTTCTGACGGAAGCCGCGAAGAAATAGCAAAGATTGAAAGAAGGGCATACGGTTTTAGCATTAAATACAATGAAGCCGGGCATTTTGATATGCAGATGAATGCAGTTAAAGACCGCAAGTTAAAAATTTTGCTTATAAATTCCGAACCTAAAGCGGAAATATTGATAAACGGAAGAAATGCATATTTATCAAAAATTTATATAAATTCCGAAGATAATTTTTTAAGTATTCCAGTCGTAAATTACTACACTTTAACCGGTAACGATATTGAAACCGGAGAGGAGATAGAGGAAAAAATAGCAGTAAAAAAATCTAAAACGGAGGAAACAAAATGAAGAAAGTAAGTCTTTTGGCTGCATTGGCAGTTATGATGGGAACAGTCGCAGTATTTGCTCAGGAAAAAAGCGGCATAACGGTTTCGGATTCGGCCGTATGTACGGCGATTGCCGACAGAATGCCTGAGGGAACAGCTGCAGAATTTTCAAAAGACACACCAAAAATTTATTATTGGACAAAAGTTGAAGGTGCTGAAGGCACAGAAATAAAACACATATGGTATGCCGGCGAAACGTCGATAGGAGAAGTTCCTTTAAAAATTACAACTCCCTCTTTCAGAACATGGAGCAGCAAAACCATTTATCCTGGTCTTGAAGGTGATTTGTCAGTTGTGGTAGTTGATGCAGACGGCAATGTGTTGAAAAAAGATGCTTTTCAAATAAAATAAACCATATTAGACTTTTCTGAGCGGCAACATTTTTTATTTTCCATAAAAAGTATCTTGAAAAGAAGGTTGTTATATGAAAAAAAATTCTGGATTTACCCTGACGGAAGTAATTGTTGTTATCATTATTATAGGCATTCTTTCAATTATTTCTATACCTATATACAGGGATCATGTTCAAAAATCAGTGGCAGTTGAAGGACAGGCATTACTCTCGGAAATTATGGCTACACAGGAAATTTATAACGCGCGAAATAAAACTTGGTACAATGCATCGTCTTTTACCGTCGTAGAAGCAAGTTATGTGCCTGAAATAGGCATTGATGCCAGAAGAAATAAGTATTTCAACAACTTTAAGTGGCGTTCAATAGATGTTACGAGTGATGATGACGTATCGTTTATCATTACGACTGACGGAATTTCAGGAACAAAAGCAGAAGGCGTGTCTTTAACTTTGAATTACTATAAAGGTAAAGCTTACGAAATAGTTCAGAATTCCACTAATTAAGCAGCAAGTTATAAAAAAGAGGAAGAACTTTGATTCTTCCTCTTTTTTTATATTTATAATTGCAGATGTTTTTGGGCAAGTAATTACTATGTTTTATTTCTATATATTGCACAGAATTTTTTCAATGTCTATGAAATACTTCAGGCTTGTAACCTGATTTTCAAACTCCCAGACACTTAATTATTGACAAGTGTCGAACAGAAAGAATTGCCCTGCATTTTTTTATATATTACCATCTCTTTAATTTAGCATAATTATAAATTTTTATTTGAATCGTTCTTATATTATATTAAAACTTATTTCCATAATAAGTTTTTAGGGAATTCTTTGTTTTTGAAGCAGTTTCACAAAGTATCTATTTTTACTCAAAATATCAAAAATAGGCTTAACCCTACTTCTAAAATTCCTTCAATATATTCTTTCTTTTTTCACTTGCTTATTTTTGAACTTCTTATGTAACTGTTTCATACTTTAAATCCGCCTTTTTAAATTTTATTTAAAGTATTTTACAGTAATTTTATTTTTGTGGAGACAGCATTTAGCACCGCTTAATTGACAAAAAGAGTGATTTTCATTAGAATACTTTATTATGAAGGAAAAAACTTTTAAACAATCTATTTCAACACTGTCTTTATTTATATTTTTTTTGATGTCGGCATGCGCAAGCGTAACGTCAAATTCTAAAACAACAATTTTGGAACATCCTCGATATGGAGAAACTATTGCAGAAACGCTTGCTGAAGAAATTTCCATTGAAGCTGCCCCCGAACCGGAAAAATTTATCAGAGGAATTCATTTATCCGCGTGGATAAGCGGTCCAAACAAACACAGAGCCGCAGTCATAGATTTATTTGACAATACCGAACTCAACACGGCGGTTATTGATATTAAAGAGATGGAAGGGCAAATATACATTGACGGAGTAAAAACTGCAAATAATAGCGGAGCCTATTTCAAAGCCATCCCGAACATCACCGAATATCTGGCAAAATTAAAAGAGAAAAATATCTATACTATTGCCAGAGTAGTGGTTTTCAGAGATAATCTTATGCCTAGGAAAAAGCCTTCCATGGGAGTAAAAAAACCAGATGGCACTCTTTGGACGGACAACAAAGGTATAACATGGCTTGATCCTTATAATAAAGACGTTTGGGAATATATTTTTGAAATGTGCGAAAGAGCGATTGACCTGGGTTTTGAAGAAATACAGTTTGATTACATAAGATTTCCCTCAGATGGAAATATAAAGAACTGCCGTTACAGCAATAAAGAGCATTCAAGCGAAACAGCTTCACAAGCTATAGTCGAATTTTTAAAAGAAGCCAACAAAAGACTTAAAGCAAAAGATGCAAAAATATCAATAGATGTTTTCGGTGGAACGACAACTTCTTCAAACGATATGGGAATAGGGCAAAAAATTGTCGAAATGGCGGAATGGGTGGATTACGTAAGTCCCATGGTTTATCCATCACACTACTATAGAGGAGAATTCGGATTACAGGAACCGAACAAAGAACCATATACGGTTGTTTACAAAGCGATAGAAGGTGCACTAAAAAGAATTCCAAAAGAAAAACTTCGTCCTTGGCTGCAGGATTTTACAATGTTCGGATATAAATACGAAAAAAAGCATATAAGAGCGCAAATACAGGCTTGTTATGACAATGAAATAGGAAATTGGTTACTTTGGAATCCCAGATGCGTTTACACAAGAGAAGCTTTAAAAGAAAATGAGGCTGAAATGTTATATGTAAAAAGTAGCCCTCTTACGCCTGAAATGATAAAGGCTGCAGAAAAGCTTGAAGTACCCGAAGCAAAACAAGAAGACAACCAGACACAAATTATAGAAACCACTAAAGAAATCGAAAAAGAAAAAACTACGGAATTGGAACAAGCCCAATAAAATTCATAAGAATGGCATAAAAGCTAAAGCTATAAGTACCATTTTTTTGTGGTCAATATGGATTTGTTCATTCAGCACACATTGGTTGACTACTAAAACTTCTTTATGGTAGAATAGCAAAAGTTATGATATTATCAATCTATTTTTTATCATTAATATTTTTTATTTTGGGCTGGATTTATTACTACAAACCGCAGCGCATACAAGGGATTAATAATTTTTTTAGAAACAAAATATTTAATGATAGATATATTTTGTTTAAAAGAAAAAAAGCTGCTGTTGTTTTTTTTATAATTGCATGTATTTTATTCACTTCCGGCTTAATAAAAGCGCATCATGATGAAAAAAATAATAAAAATTTACAGTTTGATATTGTAAATAAAGAGATTATTCTTGATATAATATCTGTTTATGTAAAACGTCTGTCGGACAGTCCAAAAGATTTGACAATATTGACAAAGTTGGCATATTCTTATGAGGCTTTCGGAGAAAAGAACCGCGAACTTCTTACGTGGGAAAAGATATTATCTTTGGATCCTGCAAATGAAACAGCGCAAAAAAAACTTAAATTTAAACGTTGAAACAAAATTATTTGCCATTTTAGGTTACCCTATAAAGCATTCTTTTTCACCGCTTATGCAAAATGCATGGTTTGAACAAGAAAAACTCAACTGTGCTTATATGTCTTTTGAAACTGATCCGAAAAATTTGAAAAAAACGCTTGAAGCTTTAAAAATCTTAGGATTTTGCGGAATCAATATAACAATTCCACATAAAACGGCCGTTATGGAATTTCTAGATTATACAGATAAGGCTTCAAAGCGCATCGGAAGCGTAAACACTATAGCGATAAAAAATGGTAAACTTTACGGATATAATACGGATTATTCCGGATTTGTTTCAGATTTGATTTCAAAAAATATAAAGATAAAAGGAAAAACAATATTTATTTTTGGAGCGGGAGGAGCGGCTAGAGCTATAATATATTCCGTAAAAAGCAGTGGTGCAAAAATGATATATTTAGCAAACAGAACGCATAAAACAGCTTTATCTCTTGCAGGAGAGTTTGAAATCGAAGCACCTCGAAAAGACAAAATTATTGAAAAAGCTGCACAGTCAGACTTGATAATAAACGCTTCATCCTGCGGTATGAACAAAACTGACAGATTTCCTTTTGAAATAAAATCATTAAAAAAAAATGCTGTAATTTATGAGATAATATATAATAAGTTGACTCCTTTTATCAAAGCAGCAAAAAAAAATAAAATTGCTTTTTATACAGGTGAAGGTATGCTGATAAATCAAGGCGCTCACGGATTTAAAATATGGACAGGAATATATCCCGACACTAAAAGTGCATTAAAATTATTAAATAAATTTATGAGGTAATCATGTTAATTTGGATTGTAAGAATTCTTATTATTTTGGCAGGACCTTTGATTGCATATTTTCAGATAGAACCTACATTGCAAAGTACTTTTGTAGGACTTACAATTTCTGCAGCAATTGTAGTTTTGGAATATTTTTTTCAAAAGACCCCTTTGGATACTCTTGTAATTGCAATTATCGGCATTGTCATGGGACTTATTGCGGCAAAAATTTTAGATTACGGAGTTGATTTACTTGACAGCCCGAAAATAAATCTCTTTTTTGAAAAATATTCGCTGCTTATTAAAATTGTCTTTTCTTATTTTGGCATGGTTATTGCCGTCAAGAAAAAGGATGAGCTTGACCTTCTCGACAAAGATATTCTAAAAATTTCAAAGAAGAATAAACCTCTTGAACCACTGCTTCTGGATACAAGTGCAATTATTGACGGAAGAATTTATGATATAGTAGAAACTAAATTTCTGCTTGCAACTCTTGTAATACCTAAATTCGTTTTGGAAGAACTGCAAAAACTAGCAGATTCAAATGATGCGATAAGAAGGAACCGTTCTAAAAGAGGGCTGGACATAGTCTCAAAACTTCAAAATTCGGAAGCCGTAGTTATAAAAATTTACGATAAAGATTATAAAAATATTGAAGGGACGGACTCAAAGCTTACTGAACTTGCCAAAGAACTGAATGCAAAAATCATAACTACGGATTTTAATTTAAACAAAATGGCGGCAATTCAGGGAATAACTGTTTTAAACATAAACGATTTGTGCAATGCTCTTACTCCTATTTTTCTGCCGGGAGAAAGTGTTATGATATTTCTTGTAAAAGAAGGAAAAGAGCCTAATCAGGCGATAGGATATTTAGATGACGGTACAATGGTTGTTGCAGAAGATGGAAGAAGATACGTAGGAAAAAAAATAGAGCTTAATGTCACTTCAATAATACAAACTTCATCAGGCAGAATGGTTTTCGGAAAAGTTTCCGAGAACAATGAATATCTCATGCCTTCACAGCGCAAAAACGGAAACGGTAGGCATTAATGAAAGCTGCAGCAATAATAGTCGCCGGAGGAGACGGCAAAAGGTTTGGATCTCAAACATCAAAACAGTTTTTAACGCTTTGTGGAAAACCAGTTTTTATGCACAGCATTGAAGCCTTTTTATCTGTGAAAGCCTTTAACCAGATAATATTAGCCGTTCCAAAATATCTGTCAGATGTTTTATCAAAAAAATATAAAAATTATGATTTTACTATTACTGCCGGGGGAAAAGAAAGATTCGATTCAGTAAAAAACAGCATGGCGTTTTTAAAAGGCGCTATAGAATTTGTGGCCGTACATGATGCGGTAAGACCGTTAATTTGCGCCGAAGATATTATATTGGTATTAAAAGCTGCAAAAAAATATGGCGCCGCAATAGCCGCTGAAAAAGCTAAAGATACTATAAAAATCTCCGAAAACGGATTTGTTAAAAGCACATTAGACAGAAACATTCTATGGAACGCGCAAACGCCTCAAATCTTTAAAGCTGCTCTTTTTAAAAAAATATATTCCGGAAAAATACCTAAAGATGTAACGGATGATTCAATGCTTGCAGAAAAAGCTGGACATAAAATCGCAATAGTTGAAACACGGTCACCAAACTTTAAAATAACGATAAAACAAGATTTCCTGTTTGCAAAACAGCTGCTTTCATCACGCTGCCGTCGATAAAAAATAACGCTGAAACTAAGAGGCTAAGTAACAGCCGTTACTAAACCCAAGATTCCAATCCTCTAATTTTCTGCCATTGCTATTTCTTAATGTTTCTATTTTTCGCAGGATATTTTTTGTTAAGTCGATTGACTGAGCTAACCGCTTAGGACGTTTGTTTAAAGGCACAATATTTCTTAAACTGAATTCTTTTTTTGCTTTTGTTTATCGTTCAATTGTTCGCGGCTATTTCTGATATTTTGCTTAATATCAGCCCTTTTGGCTTTAATTTCTTTGCTTGTTTCAAAATCTTTCGTCTTCGTTGTACTTCTTTGGAAATGTTCATTGCTATCCCCTATTTTATTATATCTAAAAAATGGACATTTCTATTTTGACCTGAAATTGTTTGAAAAAAGCAAATAAGAAAAGACTTTTTTAGTTGCAATGTTGACTGTAAAAATTGTAAAATAATCGAAAAATAATTGAAAAACGAGGATATTTAATGAATAAAAGGATAGCAGGCATAGTGCTTACTTTTTTTTATTTTTGCTGTTATTTTCCGATAAATCTTTATGCCGAAAACCAATATATGATATCAGGAATCATTACAAATAAAAATGATGATTCTCCCATAATAGATGCGCAAGTGCGCATCAGCGGAGATAAAGAGTTTTTGGAAAGAACTGATATTTTCGGATACTATCAAATTGAGAATATCGATGCCGGAATGTATCTCGAGATTACCGCCGCTAAAGATGGAATGATATTTTCTCCAGAAATTCTGAGAATTGCTTCTTTGAATTCTAATAGAACAATAAATTTTACTGCAGTTTATGAAGATCCTGAAGACAACCTAAAACCGCAGGAGCCAAAATACCCGTCAGCTTCCAGAAAAACTTCCACCGTCATAGTTTCACCTTCAGGTAGAAGTTCTAATCCCGAAGATGTACATGTAATCTCAAAACCGGCAAATGGAGTTTCTCAGCCGCAGCCTGAGTATGTAACGGCCACAGATTCCTTTTTTGATTCTTCACAGAGAGCAAAGGTCTCTTCTAGAGAAAAAGATTCTTTGCCGGCAAAAACAACTTTTGATTTAAGTGGAAAAGTCATTTATTATGCTTCAGGTCTGGTCGGAGTAAAGGTTATTGTAAATGATAATAAAAAACTTATGACGACTACCGATATTAATGGATATTATTCGATAAAAGGATTGAAATCTAATCAGAATTATACCGTAAAATTTATAAGAGACGGATTTACTTTTAACCCTTCCGAATACAAAATTGTCGATGGTAATAAAGATTTTGTGATTAATACCGAAGCGACCACCGGCAAGCAAAATATCAGCGGAAGGATAGCCGAAGGCAAAAACGGAATCGAAAATGTTTTAATTAAAATAATAAGCGGAGTCGATGAATTCACGGCATATACCGATAACGACGGTAAATTTTCCGTCAAAGGACTTGCTTATGGAAGCAACTATTTCATAACTGCCTCAAAAGAAGGCGTTTTGGTTATCCCTCCAAAAGTAACCGTTAACAAACTTGTCAGCGACAGGGTTATAAATTTTAAGGCCACGGTACAGAAATTTTCAATCATCGGGACGGTAAGAGATTATGACGGCAAAGCTGTTAAAAATGCAAAAGTTGAAGCCAAAACTGTATTTGACACTTTTAAAACCGTAACAAACTCAAAAGGCAGATATATTATAGAAGAATTACCAATGGCTTTGACTTATACTTTAACAGCAAATAAAGAAGGCTATTCTCCTTCAGAGATGATTGTCATTGAAAGTTTGGATAAAAATAAGGAGATAAATTTCCAAATAAAAAAAGAATCTAGTCCTTCTGTTAAAAAAAGAAATTCCGCTGACACTTCGGAAACAAAAAAACCTTCCGAGTCAAAACAGAACAAAAGATCCGTACAAAAAGAACGCGGCTCATCCGCACAGGAGGAAAGTAAAAGAGAGTCCGTAAAAAACTCTTTGAAAAATAATGCTGAAAAACCTCAGTCGGAAGACAGAGACGTTAATAAGAAAAAAGAGAAAAGCCTGAAGGCTGAACGCAAAAAGCTTGAAAAAGAAAGAAAAAAAGAAACCGAAAAACAAGAAAGACTTCAATATCAGGAACAAATAAAAAAAGAGAAGGAAAAAGCTTCGAAAATAAAAGGCGGTTCTTCGGACAAAGATTCTAAACCCGGCAAAGAAAAGCCGAAAAAGGTCTCTTCTGCAAAAGAAAAAATGGTAAAAGTAAGAGGTAAAATTGAATGCAAAGCAGGACGTCTTAAAGGTATAGAATTAAGTATGTCCCATGGGTTTTCGGCAAAGACAGATGAAAAAGGGAGATATGAATTTATAGTTCCAGCGGATAAAAGATACACTCTTACCGCCAACAGTCCCGATTTTTATTTTGAACCACAAAAAGTTGTTTACGATGGACTAAAGTCAAATGTCGTGCAAGATTTTGTTCCTTATATAACGATTGAAGGAGAAGTTTTTGCCGAAGGAAAAGGTATCCCTGATGTGCAGATAAACATGAACGGTGCACAAGTCACTTCTACCAATCAATTCGGAAGATATAAAATCGAAAAAATAGAATACGGTTCTCCTGTTTCGATAATCGCCTCAAAAAACGGACTTAATTTTTATCCGGGGTCGCTGCAAATTGCGGCGGTGGTAAAAAATTTAGAAAATGCCAATTTTACAGTTTCTTATTCGGTTGCCGGAAAAATAAGCACACAGATCGGAAATATGGTGCTTGGAAATGTCGTTATTGAGGTCAGCGGCAGTACAAAAACAAGCGTTTCTACGGATTTCAGTGGAAATTTTATGCTGTTAGGGCTGGCTCAAGGCGGATACTTTGAAATTACTCCTAAAGCCGGCGGATATTCCTTTACGCCTCCTTCCAGAAACTATTTCAATATGAGAGAAAGTTTTGTAGGCCAGAACTTTTCCGCAGTCAAAGAGACATATGTTGTAAAAGGGAATGTAAATGTCGGTGGAAAACCGATAAGAAATGCCGCGGTGAGCATATCTAAGAGGCCATTGAAATATTATACGGATGATGAAGGAGATTTTTATATCGCAAATCTTGATTACGGCGGACCTTACGTATTGAACGCTTTAAGCGCTGATCTCGAATTCGAGCCTATAACTATAGAACTTTTAGAAAAAGATACGACTGTAGAATTCTCCACAGATATTTCTCTTGGCGGCATAGTGGTTTCTGGAAATAACCCTCTCAAGGGAATTATTGTTGACGTCAACGGAAAAAAACATAAAACCGACGAAGAAGGACGTTATCTTATAACAGGACTTAAATATAATGGAGATTATCTTCTTTCGCTTTCCGCACCGGGAATAATATTTAATCCATCGCAAAAAGAGTATACAGGTGTTAAAAAGAGCATATTAAACGAAACTTTCAATGCTTCGGCGATAATAAATGGAAGAGTTACTTATAACGAAAAACCTTTTGCAGGAGCTTCAATAAAAATTAGTGATGATCCTAAAGAATACAAGTCCGATTCAAACGGTTATTTTTTGATAAAAGATTTAAAGCTCGGAGAAGATTATGTTTTGGAAATTTCAACTTTAGGATACAAATTTGATCCTCCAAAAAGAGAATATAAGAATCTTTCCGTAAGTAAGATGACAGAAAACTTTAAAGCTTTTGTCAGCGGTTTGTTTATAAGGGGAATAGTTACGGACAGTGACGGCAACCCACTGAAACAAACTGCCGTTATGATAGAAGGCGCTTCAAAAGCGCAGACTTTTACCAACGAGTTAGGACAGTTTATATTTGATGGTTTATCTGCAAATAAAAGATATGAACTTACTGTTTTAAGCAAATCGCACAAATTTGAAACTCCAAGCGGCATAATTGACGATATGAATACCAATATGGAAATTGAACTTGAGCCCGGAACAGCAGCTTTTGGCGTAAGTGCGGGAACGCTCGATTCCAAAGTAGGAGCTAAAAAAGTATTTTTCAAAATTAACGGTAAAGTTACCGTTAACGGCAAACCTCTTGCAAATGTTTCTATAAAAAGCAAAACTGAAAATCTTAAGACAAACGTTTCGGGAGAATACACTGTCAGCGTAAAATCCGGAGACAGCGTTGAAATAAAACCATTTCTTGACGGGTATGCTTTCAGCCCTGAACAATATTCTTTAAAAGATATTAAAGCTTCAGCTTCAAATATGAATTTTTCCGCGCGAATAAACAGCCATAATTTGAGTGGTCGCATTATAAATAAAAAATTAAAGGGAATTAAAGGCGTATCTGTTAAAGAAGAAAATTCTTACGATGATTTTATGACAGAGTCAAAAGGCGCTTATAAAATTACAGGGCTGACACATAGAAAAGACAGCATAATAATTCCTGATTCCGATGAATATGATTTTTATCCACAGAAAATCAGAGTCTTTTTAGAGAATAATTCTGTTGCAAACGATATTTATGCTTATCCAAAAAATATCAAAAAGTCCGAAGCTTTTATTTACGGTGGTATAAATTCAGCAGTTAATATCAAAGAGAATAATGTTTCCGTTGTGATGGTTTGTGCCGAAGGCGGCAGCGTTTTAGTTAAAATATCAGACAGCAGCGGCAGCGTGATAAAGGAGCTGAAGTCCAATGCTGTAAAAGGTAAAGCTTTTTCAGTTGATTGGGACGGTCGCAAAAGCACCGGAGAGGATGTGCCTGCTGGAAATTATTCTGTCGAGCTTGACGGAGCCGGTTTTAAAGGAGAAGTTTTAAAGTTCAGAGTGTTTAAATGAAAAAATTGAAAGTAAAGCTGCAGCACAATCCGTACGATATAATAATTTCCGAAAGAGAGTATGACTTTTTGTTTTCTTTTCGAAAATATATCAAATCGAAATCTATTTTTATCATTACAGATACGGCTGTTGCAAAACTTCATTTGAACAGTTTTGAGAAAATGTTACGCAAAGCCGGTTATGTGTGCAAAAGCGCCATTATAAAAGCTGGAGAAACCGGAAAAAATCTTAAATCTTTAAGCTTTCTTTACGATAAAGCTCTGGCTTGTGGAATTGACAGAAAAAGCTGCGTTATAGCGTTTGGAGGAGGCGTAGTAGGTGATGTTGTCGGCTTTTTTGCCGGGACATATATGCGCGGTATTGCACTGGTACAGGTTCCAACAACCCTTTTGGCGATGACAGATTCGTCCATCGGCGGTAAGACGGCCATAAATACTTCAGGAGGGAAAAATATTGCCGGCGTTTTTTATCAGCCTTTGTTTGTATGGATAAACACATCTTATCTGTCAACTCTTCCCGCAGGACACATACGAAACGGTATGGCTGAAATTATCAAATATGCTTTAACTTTTGATAAAAATTTTTATGATTATCTTTTAAGCCTGTTTTCAAAAGGTTTTATCTCTTTAAAAGATTTTGATTATATGATTTACAAAAGCTGCACGTTTAAAGCCGCCATCGTAGAAAAAGACGAAAAAGAAACAAAAGGTTTGAGAGAAGTTTTAAACTTCGGACATACTTTAGCGCATGCTTTGGAGACGTATACGGATTATAAAAAATTTTTGCATGGCGAAGCCGTTGCCGCAGGAATGCTTTTTGCGGCGTTACTTTCATACAAACTGACGAAATGTAAAAAAGAAACTTTTATAAAGACCAATATAATTTTGAAGGAAGCCGGATTTAACTTTAATTTGTCTGCCATGAATGCCGAAAAACTTGCTGTTTTGATGACTCGCGACAAAAAATCTATAGAAGGAAAAATAAGATTCGTGCTTTTAAAAGATATAGGAAAATCCGTTTGCGGCATAATTGCCGACAGCAAGAAAATACTTAAAATTCTTAAAAATTATTTAAAGGAAAACAAATGGAAAAAATACTTGTCATAAACGGTCCTAATATAAATATGTTAGGAATAAGAGAGCCAGAAGTATATGGTCATGTAACTCTCTTTGATATAGAAAAAGAACTTTCTGCTCTTGCAGAAAAATTAAAAGTTGAAATTGAATTTTTTCAATCTAATCATGAAGGAGAGATCGTAGATAAAATCCAGAAATCTTTGTCAAAAGTGTCGGCGATAATAATAAATCCTGCGGCCTACACTCACACATCTGTAGCCATAAGAGATGCTTTATCCGCAATTTCTGTTCCCGCGATCGAAGTGCATATATCAAACATACACGCCAGAGAAGAGTTTAGGCATAATTCTTTTACGGCCGGCGTCTGCATAGGACAAATTGCAGGGTTCGGCATTGATGGATACCTGTACGCATTAAACTATTTAAAAAAAGTTCTTACAGCTAAATAAAATGTATTGTAGGCTAAATGGAAAAACCTTGGCAATGGCAAGAATTTGCTTTTTTCCTGCCTAGATTGCGTGATGTTACAGCTATTGTAGCACATACCCCGCACACAATGACAAAAAAATAAACTTGCAAAAAAGATGTGTCACTCTATGGTGTCAAATACATATGACATCATTTCCACAAACCTTCTGAAAAATGGCGATGATTTTGCAGCTGAAATGCAGTAGTTAAACAAAAATATTATGCATATAACAATGACTATCATTGCCTCAAAAGAGAACACATGCATATTTTCCGTAAATAGCAGGTAAGGCAGAACATAAGCGATGCTTGTATTTTTTTTGCTTTTATTTAAGGGTTTTGAGTTCTTTTTTTATCGCATTTATAATTTTTGAAATTTCTTTTTTTGTCATAGTAAGATGCAAAAACAGTACCAGCGTATCGCCGAGGTTTCTTATTATCACGCCATCTTTTCTTATATTTGCGCATATTCTTGCACCGGTTTTCAATTTATAATCATAAGATTCGCCAGTGTTTTTGTCGCGCACTATCTCTATTCCCGCCATAACTCCACAATGTCTTATATTTCCGACTTTGCAATGGGCAGCAAGCGAACAAAGCTCTTTTTCAAGATGTTGGATTTTCAGCGGCAAAAATTTTAAAATTTTATCTTTTGTGAGAATGTCTATAACTGCTATCGCCGCTGCGCAAGCCAGAGGGTTTGCCGTGTATGAGTGTCCATGAAAAAATGTTTTAAAGTCTTCGTATTTTCCTAAAAAAGCATTATAAATTTCATTTGTCGTAGCTGTAACTGCAAAAGGAAGATATCCGCCAGTTATACCTTTTGACAAACATATAAAGTCCGGCTTTACGTCTTCATGTTCAACGGCAAACATTTTTCCGCTTCGCGCAAAACCCGTTGCGACTTCATCGCATATTAAAAGCACTCCATACTTTTTACACAAGTCCGCATACGCTTTTAAATAACCTTTAGGCATTACAACCATTCCGGCGGACGCTTGATTTAGCGGTTCTATGATTGCAGCGGCAATTTTGTTATGATGCTGCGCAAGAATAGTTTCAACTTCTTTTATGCATTCGCCTTTACAGTCAACTTTTTTGTTGTGCTCTTTAAAATTTACGGCATTAACTGGAAAAGGTATTTCTTTTTTTCTGTGTTCGCATCTGTAACAGTAAGGCGAACGAACAAAAAAAACGTCAAACAAAAGCCGTTTGAATTTTGCATGAAACAGTTCCATTCCGCCTACGGAAACCGCGCCTATGGTGTCACCGTGATAAGCATTTTTTAAAGATAAAAAAAATCTTTTGTCCTGTTTTTTTGACTGCCAGTACTGAAAAGCCTGTTTTAAAGCGATCTCGATTGCCGTTGAACCATTATCCGAATAAAAAATCTTTTTTAAATTTGAAGGAAGAATTTTTAAAAGCCTTTCGCTTAAATCGATTGCAGGCTTATGCGTAAGCCCTAAAAATGTTGTATGGGCAACTTTGTTTATCTGTGTTTTTACGGCTTTATCTATTTTTGGATTTCTGTGTCCAAGAAGCGTTACCCATAGCGAAGAGACGCCATCAAGATATTTTTTCCCATCAGCATCATAAAGATAAGAGCCTTTAGCTTTCTCTATTATCAGCGGAATGCAAGGATCGTCGTTTATCCAGTCGAACATCTGCGTAAATGGATGCCATATATTTTTTTTGTCAGACTTTATTAGAGCTTTTTTTATTTTATTATCCATGCATTTTTTTTCAAATCGATTTTTTCATTGTATCCCAGCTCAAGAACCGGGAGTTTAGTTATTTCTCTTATTATTTTTGCATTAGTTTTTGCCGAAATATCACTTTTATTTATTTTGCCGCTTAAAATTATTCCCAAAACTTTTTGCCCGCAGCTTTTCAATTTGTCTGCGGTAAGCAATGTGTGATTGAGCGTGCCCAGCCCGAATCTTGCAACGACGATTACCGGAAGATTAAACTTTTTTATCATATCGATTACAAAATAATTTTTCTTTAAAGGTACCATCAGCCCGCCTATACCTTCAACAACAGTGAACTCATATTTTTTTAAAAAATATTGCAGGCCTTTATAAGCGGCATTTAAATCGATTTTTTTGTTTTCAAGAAGAGAGGCTCCATAAGGCGACATCGGATTTTTATAAAACAGAGGCGTGACGGTTTTTGCTTTTTCATTTACGCCGGAAGCTTTAATCAAAATTTTTGCATCGTTTCTGTTTCCGGTAGACACCGGCTTAAAAATTCCACATGATATCGCAGCTTTTTTTGCGGCTTCGGCTATAGTGCAGGAAACATAAGTTTTTCCCACGCCGGTATCTATAGCAGTTATGAAGATTCCTTTGTACATATTTAATCCTTTAATTAGAAGCTGTGTAACGGCAAGATAAAATAGCGGTGGCTTAAAAGTCTTTGTTTTCTTGTTGCCGCTGTTTTTTTAATTTGCCGTCCGCAGCAGGACCTATTCAGTTTCCGATATATTTGTTTAACGGCTTTGTTCTATAAATAGGCGCCGGCATTTTGTCCGTTGTCACATAGCCTGGAGCCGCATTAATAACATCTGGGATTCTTCCTACTACCGTAGCACATGTGAGTTCTACAGTTGCAGGCTTGTTTATAATTACCTGCGTATTCGGTTCTCCTTCTATTATCCAATCATTTTGGTCAAACTCTTCTGGCGCGTAAACTTTGCCGATACATTCCGACTCTATGACTATCCCTTCTTTTGTTTCCGTCGTAACTACAGCAGACATTCCGGTCGCATGTCCAGCGGGAATCGTCATTTGCAACGTGGAACTTTTAAGGTCTTTCGAATATACCATCGGAATGGTTTTCTGTGTCTGCTTTGTTATCGTAAGTCCGAGTTTATCGCAAAGCCATCCATTGACGTTCCACATATAAGAAGGAAGATATTTTCCAGATTCTATTGTTTTTTGTCTTTCTTCATCAGTCACTTTGTCCACAGAAGCCACTTCTTTGTCAAAAGTTTCCAAATTAAGTCCGGCACCGTGCGCTTTTGCCAAAGCAATACCATAATCTTCAACATTATAACTTGATTTGCCTTTTATTTTTTTAATTGTCTGCGCTGCACCGGAAAGAACTGTTATAAGATTTCCCCAGAAAATATCCTGATACCCGCTGCCGCAAATTGTACATTCGTTTTTCTTTGCAAGTTCATCTATTTTTTTTGTCAGCACAGGAGAAGAGTTCTGCGGATAAAATGCTTCTTCACAGGTAGATATGGCATTTACTCCGGTTTTTGCACAGGTAAAAAACGCGTCTTTTACATCCTGCATTAAACTCATTGTGGTAATTACGCAGATGTCGGGCTTATCTTTTAAAAAAACCGATTCAGCTTCTTTAACGTCGCGCACTATAACGCCTTTTTTTCCGCTGCCTATAATATCGCCTATATCTTTTCCGATAACAGTCGGGTTTATATCGAAAGCGCTTACTATTTCGCCGCCTTTTTCATAAACATATCTCATAGAGTAAACCGACATTTTACCGCAGCCATACTGAGCAACTCTTACTTTTCTGTCCATAAAAATGCCTCCTTTTATTTCGTATTACCGCATATTTAGATTGTACATTTTTAGAAAAAAGAGCCTGCAATTTAAAATGCAGCAGGCTCTTTTATTTTATATCTCATCGACAGGCATAATTTTATCTTATCTCTATTATTATATATCTTTCTGCGATGCCTTCCGAAACTTCGTTGTCGGGTTTTGCCTGAATGACTTTTGATTTTTGTTCAATTATATCCATTAAAATTCCGTTCATTTCAAATATTCCCGCTATGACTTCGGTTCTGTCTGAAGACAAATAATCATAATCGCCGCCATTGACTTTGCCCACTTTTTGTGCATAAGCCGTTATCGTAACCTTTCCCGCTTTCAGTTTTTTTATTTCCGAAGCAATATCGTTGAAATAGGCTCTTGAACCGGAAGCCAAGAAAGAAGAATTTTCCATAAATCTTAAGTCTGAAACTTTTATTGTCTTTTTTATCGACCCAGACGGCTTCGGTTTGGCTTCAGGTTTAGGTTTTGCTGCTGATGCAAGAAGCATTTTTTCCGCTTTTTTCTTTTCGGCCGCAGCTTTAACTTTTGCTTCTTCTGCGGCTATTCTTTCTTCTTCTTCTCTCATTAGTCTTTCTATTCTTTCTTGTGCAGCTCTTGCGGCATCAGCTTCTCTTTGACGTTTAGCTTTAAGTTCCGCTTCTTTTTTTCTTTCCTGCGCCGTGTCTATGCCTTCATCAAATACTAAATCTTGCGTATCTAACGGGAAAACGTTTTCCTGTCGGCTTTGTGTAGGTTTCCGTTTTAGCTTTTCTTCGGCTTCTTTTCTTCTGTATTCTTCTTTTATCTTTTCTTGATCTTCTTTAATTTTCTTTTTACGAAGTTCTTCCGTTTCTTTTTGAGCAATTAAATCCATCTGCTGCCTTTGTCTTATTTCCCGCTCTCTCTGTTCGGCTCTGAGAGCGGCTTCTTTTTGTCCGCGCTCTCTTCTTACTTTTTCCAAATATTCTTCGCGTTCTCTTGCCGACTCTACTGCTTTGGCCGCTTCTTCCGCTCTTTGTTTAGCTTCAAGCGCAGCTTTTTTGGCTTCGGCTTCTCTTCTTCTCTGATCTTCAGCAAGCCTGGCCGCTTCTTCTCCAGCTCTTATTTTAGCCTCTCTTTCTTCCTGTTCCCTTCTTTCTTTTTCGCGCATCTCTGCAAGACGCCTTTCGCGTTCAACCTGCCTCAACTCTTCTTCAGCGGCTCTTTGTGCGGCTATGGATTCTCTTCTTATTCTCTCCTCTTCCATTCTTTGTGCTTCTCTTTTCTCTCTGATTTCAGCTTCCTGTCTTTCTTTTTCCATAATTTCCGCTTGAAGACGTTCTGCTTTGGCTCTGGCCGCAATTCTTCTTTCGGCTTCTTCTCTTACCTTTTTTTCCGCAGCAAGTCTCACCTGTTCGCGCATTTCAGCCTGCTTTTTTAACATTTCCTCTTTTGCTTTTTCTTCGGCAGCTTTACGCGCAGCCGCCATTTCTTTTTCTTTTCTTGCCTTTTCAGCTTTTTCCACAGCTTTCTGCGCGGCAAGCTCGGCGCGCTGTTTCTTTTCGGCTTCACGTCTTTCTTCAAGTCTCGCTTTGGCTTTTGCTTTTTCTTCTGCGGCTATCATCGCTCTTCTACGTTCAAGAGACTGCTGTTTTGCAAGAAGTTCTGCATTTGCTTTTGCCTGCGCTTCTCTTTGTTTTTGTAAAATCAACTGCCTTTCAGCTTCCTCTTTTGCTTTTCGTTCGGCAACAGCTCTTTCCGCTTCTGCGCGCGCTGTTTCTTCGGCTTCTCTTTGCGCAGCAACTTCAGCGGCCCGCTTTGCTTTAATATCTCTTGCGGCTTGTTTTTCCGCATCTTTTCTGGCTTTTTGCTCAGCGGCAAGTCTGGCTTTTTCCTGAGCTTCGGCACGTTTCTTTTCAAGAAGTTCAGCTTTATATTTTTCTTTTTGTTTTCTTTCAGCTTCTTTTTTTACCGCCAATTCCGCTTTTATTTTTTCTTCGGCTATTCTCTTTTCTTCCAGAATTTTCCGCCTTTCTTCTTCTTCTTTAGCTTTTTGTTCAGCAGCAAGTCTGGCTTTTTCTTCTTGCTCGGCCCGCTGTCTGGCCTGCTGCATGGCAAGAAGTTTTTCCGTCTGAACCTTACGACTTGCCGCAGCTTCTTCCGCTTCCTCTTTAAATCTTTTGCTTTCGGCTATATAAGCAGCTTTTTTTGCTTCTAGTTCGGCTTTTGCTTTTTCTCTTTCTATTCTTTCGGTTTCTTTCTGCGCAGCAAGTTCGGCTTCGCGTTTTGCCGCAAACTGCCTGTCTCGCTCTTCTTTATTTTTCTTTTCCCGCTCAAGATTTGCAATAGCTTCTTCCTGCGCGCGCTGTTTTGCAAGCAGCTCTTCTCTTAATCTCTTACCTTCTATTCTTTGTTTTTCTATATAT